>DATGMY010000308.1:0-10196 GCA_035307005.1 Flavobacterium sp.
GCCATCAATGATATAAACAACCGTTTGATTTTTGCTCACTTTTTCAATCCAGCTTTTGTCTTTCCACTCTTGACCGGTAATTTCAAAATCAGGGTCAATATTATTGTCCACGGTGTAAGAATATTTAGCTTTTTCTGAATATTTTTCCACTTTGAAAGGTTCTGATTCTTTTAGGTTCACAACAATTATAAACGGATCAATATTTTTTTCTAGCGATGATACGGATGAAGATATTTTATAGTCTTTATTCCGAATCGTATAATCCAATGAATTGATTTTATTGTCTTTGTAATTAATATTTCTCACGATAAAATCAATATCAAAATCTTCTTTTAGCTTTTTGGTCAGTTTTTGAAAATCGTCCTTAGTAAAATCTTCTTTGACGATGTATGAAGTTTCTTTTTCATCAGAAATTTCCTCCACTTCCATCGTTTGGATTTGTGCTACTGTTTCCACTTGAAACAAAGCAAAAAATATAGCCAGAGCAGGTGCGGTCAGTAAAAATTTTAATTTTTTCATCTTTTTTGATTTTTGGGTGTTTATTTGTAAAATTCGTTTTTTCAAATCACTCGTATTAAAGGAATTGGTAAATGCAGGCACTTGCGGATTTTGTATATATAACAAACTTTTTTGGTACAGCGTCCGTTCGTGCTTTTGAATCATTTCCTCGTCCACAATAAATTCCAGATTGGTATTAATGTCTTTCTGAAGCATTTTTATCAATGGGTTGAACCAGAAAACAGCGGCAACTAATTCAATGAAAATCAAATCCAGGGTGTGCTTTTGGTTTAAATGCACGTTTTCGTGGTCTAAAATCATCGGGGTATCCGCCCGATGTACCGCATTTTCAGGAACAACAATCCATCGATAAAAAGAGTAAACCGTATGACTTCCGGACGATATTCTGATATTGGTATTGTCCAGAGCCGGCAATCGTTTAATAGTTTTATAAAGCCTGATAATACGAACTACCGACTTAGTCAGAAAAAACAAGCTGATGCAAATCACAAGGTATGAAATAACCTTTTGCCCATCAATCGTTTCCCAAAACGACGGTTCATATGCTTGTTCTGTGGCAAAATTTCCTGTTATTATTTCATAAAATACAGGTTCCTGCGTAATAATAACGGTCTTTGTATAAGTAAGCAACGGGATACTTAACGACAGCAAAACAGCACCTATAAAATACCAGCGGATGGCGGTATAGAATGTTTCCTTTCGCAGAAACAGCCGGTAAAAAAGCCAAAAGAAAACCAGCAGTCCATTAGCTTTTAAAAGATAAATGATAAAAGGACTCATAAGCTACTTTTTATTGTTTTCGATGATTTTGATCAGTTCCCGGATTTCTTCTTCGGACAAATGTTCCTCTTTCACAAAATAATTCACAAGATTGGAAACCGAATTGCCGAAATATTTCTTGATGGAATCTGATACATAAACACTGCGGTAGGCTTCCAGTGAAATAACCGGAAAATACTGATGCGATTTTCCAAAGCTTTTATAAGACACAAACCCTTTTTCTTCTAAAAGACGAACGATGGTCGAAAGCGTGTTATAATGTGGTTTTGGCTCAGGCATATATTCCATAATGTCGTTTACAAATCCTTTTTCTATTTTCCAGAGGATTTGCATCACTTCTTCTTCTTTGTTGGTCAGTTTTTCCATAATGATTGGATTTAGATAATACAAAGATAAACTAAAATTTAAGTTACACAACTATAAAATTAGTTTTTAAACTATTTTTATAGTTTTTAAATCGAAAGCAATTATATCATACTTTTGTATAAAAGCGTTTTTTATGGAGAAAAAAGTACAATTGAACATCGATCAGTTTGAAATGAGTCCGTTTTATTCGGTTATTTCGTTTCATAAAGTCATTGATGCGTTAAAGGAAATCGCTGAAAACGACGATGCATCTTATCGGGTCAATTATGCGGAATCTCTATTGAAAGAAGTGGCAAAAGTCCCGGAGCTTTATACGGGAATTACCTCCAAAACCACAATCTATGAAAATATAGACCTGATTCACAACCTGCTGGCGGATCTGTTTCCTACTGCTTTGACCCACAATGAAATCAAAGCGGTAAGCTTGCCCTTCCAAAACTTCAATTTTAATTTTACCAAGCGTTTTCAAAAAATTATTATTGATGCAGGTGAAGAATTTGAAATAAATATCCGTGATTTTGGCAACGAACAATACTATATTTTCAGTTGTTGTTTGATTTTAAATACCTGTTATGGCGAAAATTTTGATATGTCGAGCCCTTTGTTTTACGATATCCCGGACAGCAAAGGAATTTTACGCCATTACCGCATCATTTACAACGGCGATTTCACAGAATTGATTCCCACCGATAAAGCAAAAAAACTGAACAAAAAGGATATCGAATTGCTTAAGCGAAGTTATGATGATATCGAGGTCTGGAAAAAAATGTTTCCACCTCATAGCTGGATTTTAAAAGGATTTGGCATTATTACTTTATTTGATGCGACCATCGAGAATACGATTTCAAACATAAAGACAAGCTTGCTGAAGGCAGGGCAGGAAAGTATCGAAATTTCTATTGGACAAAATACGATCCGTTCTATTTTCAAAATCAAAAACCTGGATTACGGAGCGTGTTTTGTTGATGATGAAACCAATGGTTTTATTGATCTGGCGATGCGTACAGATTTTGTTAGTATGTTTAGCCTCAACGGAAAAGATGTGTCTAAGGAAGTGATTAAAGCTGCGCAAAACTTTTTTGGATTTGTACGAAATTCCGAAAGTTATTTTTGTGCAACGGATATATTGGAGCTTTATAAACATCAGGAGTGGATTCCTTATTTAGAATTTTTAAAAAGCAATAATATCCGCAGTTTTATTCTGGCTCCGATTAAAAAAACAGACGCATTTCAGGCATATCTCGAATTGGTATGTGCAACGCCTTACACACTCAATACCATTAATGCCAATAAGCTAAACGATCTGATGCCGTTGATCAATGATACATTTGAACGTTATCATTACGAAGTGAAAAATGAAATTGATGCCATCATTCAGCGGGAATATACCACCATTCATCCAAGTGTAAACTGGAAATTTGAAAACGAAGCAAAAAGATATTTCTTTGCTAAAAACAGTGCTGAAAATATCCCTTCGGAAGAAATTTTAAAAGAAATTGTATTTGAAAATGTATTTCCTCTTTACGGAGAAACCGATATTAAAGGTTCAACGGCATTCAGAAACAAAGCTACGATGGCGGATTTAAAAAAGCAGTTAAAAGAGATCCTAATCATTCTGGAAAATACAAAAACCGAAGATCAGAGTCTGCTTTTTGACCAACGTATCAACGAGATTAAGCATTGGAAGGAACAATTAAAAGAGCATCGTTTTGTTGCAGAAGCACAAATTCATCATTATATCACAACGACCATTCATCCGTTATTTCAACAGCTTGGTGACAAAAAGTCTTTCAAAAAGCAAATTGAAAAATACTATGGTTTGATTGATGATAAAACGCAGCGGTTTTGTATGCAGCGTAAAAAATACGACACTGCCATCCAGACAATCAATAAAAATATAACGGATATTATTGATAAAGAGCAGATTGCTGTTCAGCAAGTATATCCGCATTATTTTGAACGTTTCAGAACCGATGGGGTAGAGCATAGTTTGTTTATAGGAAACAGCATCACGCCGCATCATATTTTTGATCCCATTTATCTGTATAATCTGCGGTTGTGGCAGATTCAGGTAATGTGCAAAATAATTATGTCGAACCACAGGCTTCAGACAAAATTAAAATTTGACATCCAGCTTACCAGTTTGATTTTAGCATATAGTGAGGTCATTTCCATACGGTTCCGAATGGATGAAAAGCGTTTTGATGTGGAAGGAAATACCGATATTCGTTTTGAGATCATGAAAAAACGTCTGGCAAAAGCGATGCTGAAAGGTTCCAGAGAACGTTTGGTTCAGGAAGATAAACTGGCAATTGTTTATGTAAACGACACTGAAAAACAGAATTACATCAATTATCTTAATTTTCTCAAGAAACAGAATTATTTCATCGGCGAAATTGAACAGGTAACCATAGAAAATCTTCAGGATATTAACGATCTTAAAGCATTGCGTATGAGCATCAATACTGAATTTAATCCTGATGATTTTGTGATTTATTCTTATAGTGATTTTATGAAGTTTGTTGCGAAGTTTTGATAAAATTGAAAAAACTAAAAATCACCTTTCAAAGTAATTTTGTTCAATAAACTCAACCGTTTTTTGGATCAACTCATCAAGTTGATCCTTTGAAATGTTGTTGAATCCATGATCTCCTTTTTTCACTTTAACAAATTTGTTGTCCACATTGTTTTGATCTAACGCTTTTTTTAATTTTTTAGATTGTTTAAAAGGAACAACAAAATCTTTTGTTCCGTGCATAATAAGTGTAGGAACAGCGTTTGATGTAACAAATTCCATAGGAGAATAAACTTTTGCGACTTCTATTGCCTTCTTTTTATCTGTTTTAATATCATAGGAAGTCATCGCAATAATCAGTTTTTCTCTTATATCGTATAATTGTCGAAAAAAACATTTGTAGATTAATTTGGTCAAAGGGCTTGCTTTGGTTTTCAGCACCTTGTTTAAATCTGTAGGTCCGAAATTGTCCACAATGTAATTTACTTTGGTGGAATATGTTTGTAATTCCTGGCTTCCCAATGCGAAATCATCATCGGTATATCCAATCAAGAGTGCAAGATGTGCTCCGGCAGAACCTCCCCATAAACCAATATTTTCTGTATCAAAGTTATAATCGTCTGCGTGTGCACGAATCCATCGAACAGCATCTTTACAGTCGGTGACAGGAGCAGGAAGATGCGTGTTTTTGCTGACCAAACGATAATTGATACTTGCTACTGCATAACCTCGTGTTCGCAAAGTATCTCTTAAAGCACGCATATAGTAGATGGAGTCATGATCTTTATTGCCTTCAACCCAGGCACCCCCGTGAATAAAAACTACAAGAGGCGTTTTTTGAAACAGGTGGTTTGTAGGGAAATAAAGATCCAGTTTGACCGAGTCGTTTTCGGGAGTGATTTTATAGGTAATATCTTTTATAACGGCTTGTTGAGCAAATACACTCGGCTGTAAAAAGAAACAAAATACTAATAAAACGGACTTTAGTATTTTCATGAATGGATGTTTTTTCTATGCAAAATATAATAAACTCTTTTTATTTAGTGTTGTTGTTTAAATATTTTAATGATATTCGTGTAACTTGTTGATTTTAAAATCCGTTTTTAGAAATTCGCCAATAGTTAAATCAACAATCAAACCCTGATAAACGCAATACAGAAAGCCGTGACCGAAACAATAATTCCAATCATAAACACGGTATATGAAATACCTAAAAGTTTGTATTTTTTGTTGAGTACCACACCCAGGGAATATAAATCTTTTATCAGCGTATCATACAGATAATCACGGTCTTCCATCAAATCGTTCATAGCTTCGTTAAAATCTGTCAAAGCCAGTTGATGGAAATTTCCGAAAAACAAAATATTTGCTTTACGCGATTGAATGTCCGCTTTGGTAATAGGGGTGGAACTGACCTTTGGCTTGGTAGCCATAATCGTAATAACGATGGTTGCGACACTAAAAATCAGCAAGGTAAATGTCGGAATGATTAAATGTGAATTACTCGGGCTATCCAACTTAGGAATAATCGCCGTCAAAATAATGGAGATAATAATCGAATTGACCGAAAGCAGAATATTGGCTTTGCTGTCGGCAATGGCACTCAGTTGTGTGTGATTTCGCAGCGTAACCCGAAAAAGCGTGTCAATGCCTCGTTCGGGACGTTCCAGTTTTTTGAGTTTTTTTTCTTTTATTTCTTGATTTTTGCCTTTCTTGCCAGAGGTTAGTTTTTTTAAATTTTCACGAAGCTTAAAAATCGTCTGCTCTTTTTTTGATTGCCAGTGTTCTTTTGCGTAATCTGTATAAAAGTAGTGGTTTTTGGTAAGCATTATGATGTTTTCACGACACCACTCCACTTCAGTAATACCGGTGTTTTTAACACCTTCTATTTCCTCTTTTAATAAACCGCAATGTTCCGGATAATTGTCTAAAGTAAAATGGAAAAAATCGGCATCTTTCATACACATTTCCAATAAATTTTCAGGAATGTGGTTAAATTTTGTCGCTAAGATCAAACGGCAAACTTCTTCATTGCTGACCGTCTCCAATGGATGATCATTCATGAAACCGACAAAGAGTTCACAACTTTTTTCTTCGTGATTTTCACCACCGTAAATATAACCGGCATCGTGAAACCAGCCGGCAAGCCGTAAATGCAACGCATCCTTTTGTGAAATATTTTCACCTTTGATCAGTTCATTCAAAGCTGTTACCACGCGCAAAGTATGCAAATAATCGTGGTATAAATATTCACAAGAAAGCTTATCTTTGAATAAATTGAATATGTAAGCTTCGGCTCGATTTAAAAGTTCCATAGACAAATTTTATAGCCTAAAATTATGAAATTAAAATTATATATAACAAATATAGTTTTTTTTATCTCTGCTTCTGCTTTGATAACATCTTGTGCCACCTATCAAGAACAAATGGGGCGTGATTTTTCTCATGATATGATTAATAACGACAATCAGGGCAATTTATTGCATGAAGTAGTTGTTGTTGGTGATGCAGGAAATGCGAACGAACCAAAGGGAAAACAACTCTTGCAAGCCGTAGAAGGTTATTTGAAAGAACAAAACAATGAAAAAACGTTGTTGTTTATCGGCGATAATATTTATCCTTTGGGGATGCCGAAAGAAAATAGCAAGCATCGTCAATTGGCAGAAGAAAAAATAGATGCACAAATAGATTTGGCTCAATATGTAAACGGAGCTACTATTTTTCTTGCAGGAAATCACGATTGGTATCGCGGATTGAACGGATTGGTCCGGCAAAAAAAATACATAGAAGCAAAATTGGGTAAAAAATCATTTATGCCCCGAAAATACAGAGCTATTGAAGCTGTTGAAATAAACGATGAAATTACCATTATCACGGTTGACAGTGAATGGTTTATTCAGAATTGGGATCGGCATCCGGACATCAACGAAGAAAGTTTCATTAAAACCAGAGAGGATTTTTTTGAAGAATTCAGAAGCCTGATCAACAAAAATCAGAATAAAATTACTTTGGTTGCCATTCATCATCCTATGTTGACCAATGGTTCGCACGGTGGTTATTTTTCGTTTAGAAATCATATCTATCCTTATAAAAATGTACCACTTCCGGTCTTGGGTTCTATCGGAAATTATTTGAGAAAAACCACGGGTGCAAGTCCTGCCGATATACAACATACGTATTATAGAATGCTTGTGAACAGATTAACAACCATAACAAAAAATCAGGAACAGGTGGTTTTTGTTTCCGGACACGAACACAATTTACAATACATTGAAGACGAAGGCATCAAACAATTGATCAGCGGCTCAGGTTCCAAAACAGAAGAAGCAAGAAGTGTACAGCCTACAAGTTATTCACTGGGAGATTTAGGATTTGCAACCTTAAAAATTTACGACAACAACCAGGTTGATGTTGTCATTCACAAAATGTTGGATAACGGAAATGAAATCACTTTTCAAAAAACAATCATCGAACCTGTTATTGCAAACACCGATTATCCGACTGTTACAGCCACAGAAACCACAGCTTCTGTTTATCCAAAAGAAGCTACACAAAAATCAGGTTTTTACCGCTTTTTGTTCGGCGATCACTACCGTAGTGTTTTCGGAACAAAAGTTACTGTTCCTGTTGCCGGTTTATCCACGCTTCACGGCGGTTTAACCCCGATTATTTCGGGTGGAGGAAATCAGTCGTTGTCTTTGCGTTTGCAGGATTCCGATGGCAGACAATACGTAATGCGGGGCTTGCGGAAAAGTTCTAAACAGTTTTTACAGACGGCTATTTTTAAAGATATACACATCAAAGACAAGCTTGACGATACTTTTGTATTGGATTTCATCGACGATCATTATACCACTTCGCACCCATATGTGCCTTTTATTATTGGCAAGTTGTCAGATGCGGTTCAATTGTACCACACCAACCCTCAATTGTATTTTGTGCCCCGGCAGAATGTGTTGGGAAGGTATAATGAAACTTATGGTAATGAATTATATATGATTGAAGAACGTCCGCATAAATCACAAAAAGACGTAGTTTCGTTTGGGAATAGTGAAGACATTATCAGTACGCAGGATCTGTTGGTCAATCTGGAAAAAGACGAAAAATACCGTGTAGATACCGAAATGTACCTTCGTGCACGGATTTTTGATTTTCTCATTGGCGATTGGGATCGTCACGCAGATCAATGGCGATGGGCAGAAAAGACGATAGGCAATGAGGTGGTTTATCAACCCATTCCAAGAGATCGCGATCAGGCGTTTGCAAAATTAGATGGAAATTTATTACGATTGTTGAACAAACTTCCTGCATTGCGTCATATGCAGCATTATACCAAGGATTTTGCAAATCCACGCTGGATCAATAAAACGGCTTTTCCCTTAGACAAAGTATTTTTGCAAAATACCACTTTAGAAGATTGGCAAAACACTGCGAAGCAAGTTGCGGAGTCTATAAATGATGAGGTTATTGCGGAAACATTTGATTTATTGCCCAAGGAAGTTCAGGAGCAATATACCGGAGATATCATCAAAACCTTAAAAGCACGTCGCAGTAAACTGGTTGATTTTGTCGCAGAATATTACAACGAGTTGTTTAAATATGCGGCTGTGGTGGGCACCAATAAAAAAGATACTTTTATTGTAAAAACCGCTGCAGATAAGGTAGAAATAGACCATATTCGCAATAAAAAAACGGGCGATGTTTTTATGAGTTCTTATACTTATCATCCTGAAACGACCAAAGAAATCTGGATTTACGGTTTGGATGATGACGATCATATTATGGTTTCCGGCGAAAAATCTCCCATAAAACTAAAGTTGATCGGTGGACGAAATAATGATGTGTACGACGTTCAAACGACGACCTCAACGACCATTTTCGATTATAAATCAAAAAATAACACGTTTTTCAATACTCAAAATACCAAAACGGTTTTGCGGGATCAGTATCAGTTGAATCAATACGATTACCGAAAAACACCTATTACTGTTTTTTCGTTGTTGCCCGATGTGGGGTATAACAAAGACAATGGTGTAATGTTGGGAGTAAACGGAACACTGACTATTAATAAATTCAACCAAAATCCTTATACGCAAAAACATCAGTTTGGAGCAAAGTACGATTTTGCTACTTCAGGGGTACTCGCAACATATAAAGGAAGTTTTAAAGATTATTCACGTTCCGGATTCTGGACGGTTGAAGGATTGATGACTTCTTCGAATTTTTCGCAAAACTTTTTCGCAAAAGAAAATTTGGAAACCTATGATCAGGATAAATACAACGATCATTATTACCGTGTGCGGACATCGCAGTTTGAAATAAAGCCATCGTATGAATGGAAAGGCAGAAACGGAAGCTCGTTTTTAGTGGGTGCTACGTATGAATCTACAAAAGTTGTAAATACACACAATCGACTGATTGACGAGCAATTGGTCACGGAGCTCAATGACAGTTACAACCGTACCGATTATTGGGGTGCACGTTTGCATTATCAGTTTGAAAATTATGATAATACCTATGAACCTACCACCGGACTGGCATTCTCTTTTCTATACGGAACACGTTTTTTGACTGATGATTTCGAGCAAAACAATCAATATCTGCGTTCCAAATTAAACTTTGTAGTTCCTTTGACACGCAATCAAAAATTAACGTGGTCGTCATCGTACTTGGTAGAAAAGGTTTTTGGAGAGCATCATTTTTATCAGGCAGCATCTATCGGACAAAACAATGGGTTGAGAGGTTATCGCCAACAGCGTTTTATTGGCGAAGCATCGTTTGTAACAAGTCAGGACATTCGTTTTAAAATGCAGCAGATTACCAATTCGGTACTGCCGCTTTCCTATGGAATTTACGCAGGATATGATGCCGGAAAAATCTGGAGCGATTTCGATGCAAATAACAAATGGTACCACAGTTACGGCGGTGGTTTTTGGTTGAACGCTT
This sequence comes from Flavobacterium sp., assembly GCA_035307005.1. GTDB lineage: Bacteria > Bacteroidota > Bacteroidia > Flavobacteriales > Flavobacteriaceae > Flavobacterium. The sequence continues at coordinate 10,127 of DATGMY010000308.1, forward strand.
TAGATGCTTTTACAGCACATATTGGTGCATTTAGCAGTAAAGAAGAGTCGGTTTTAATTAGTTTTGGATT
>DATGMY010000309.1:0-4054 GCA_035307005.1 Flavobacterium sp.
ATTACCGACAAAAACCATGTAAAATACGGAATGGTCATCGACTTTACGGATTTAAAAGCTATTGTCAAAGAAGAAGTTGTCGATAACTTTGACCATGCTACGGTTTTTAATCAAAATACCCCGCACATTGAACTGGCCAAAGAACTGGAACAGCGCGGACACCACGTGATTCTGGTAGATTATCAACCCACCAGCGAGAATATGGTCATTGATTTTGCCAGCAGAATCAACAGTCGTTTGCCTGAAAACATTCGTTTGTTCTCCTTACGTTTACAGGAAACCGAAAGTTCCTACGCAGAATGGTTTGCCTCTGATAACCTATAAATATGATTACACTGCAAATCCCTTCCGGTAAAAAAGTATATTTCACTTCCGACCATCATTTCGGAGCACCCACGCGTGCGCAGAGCCTTCCGCGCGAAGCCTTGTTTTTAGAGTGGTTGAATGCGATTGAAAAAGATGCCGGAGCTTTGTTTATCATCGGTGATTTATTTGATTTTTGGTTTGAATACAAAAAAGTGGTTCCCAAAGGTTTTGTCCGTATTTTGGGAAAATTAGCACAAATGCGCGACAGCGGTTTGCCGATTTACTTTTTTGTAGGAAATCACGATTTGTGGATGGAAGATTATTTTGAAGACGAATTGGGCATTCCTGTTTTTCACGAACCTCAACAGTTTCAAATTTTTGAAAAATCTCTTTTTATCGGACACGGAGATGGTTTGGGTCCGGGAGACAACGGCTATAAACGAATGAAAAAAGTATTTACCAATTCTTTTTCGAAATGGCTGTTTCGGTGGCTGCATCCTGATATTGGTGTGCGTCTGGCAGAATATCTGTCCGTAAAAAACAAACTGATTTCCGGAGAAGAAGACGCAAGGTTTCTCGGAGAAGACAAAGAATGGCTGATTTTATATGCCAACAAAAAAGTAAACGAACAATTTGCTGATTATTTTATTTTCGGACATCGTCATTTACCGATGACGTTACCTTTAAAAAACAATCCGCAAGCATTATACATTAACCTTGGTGACTGGATTCGTTATTTTACTTTTGGGGTTCTAACACCTTTAGGCTTTGAATTACATTCTTTTTCGAATAAGCGTCTTGAGGAGCGTTTCGATCCAGAATCCAGTCGTGATGTTTAAAATGACTCCATTTTTCAGCAGCTAAATCAACGGTAGGATCAATCAATCGTTTCGACGGATGCGAATTGATTCTGACATTGCTCCTGATAACATACACTTCTACTTCTGTATCTTTTTCTTTAAAATACTGTTCGATTTTTTGAGCCATTTGCCAGATTACATCCGGTGCATTCAATCGTGATCTTTGTTTTTTATTGAGTAATTCTTCGTTTGAAAATGCCAAAACTTCTCCGGACTTTTTATCTACAACTTTAAACTCCGCCTCGCCACCTCTTGCACGCAACATCATTCGCCAACTCAATCGGTGTCCTTCTTCCGTCCACAACACATCGCCTTTAATCGTCCAGTGGCGCAAAGGCAACAATACCTGAAGAATCAAATAAGGCACAAAAAAATAACGAAACAGGGTCAAACCATCCTTAGTTGATTCGCCTTTGAAGGAAATTTTAGATTTTTTGCGCAAAAAGAAATTCCGAACCTGCTCTGCCGGAAAGAAAAAGATACTGAAACTCAATGCAAAATAAGGAAACACCCCTATCTGCAAAGTGATGGAATTAAAAATATGAAAAATCAGCGAAGCGATAATCGCCAGCCATCGCGTACGTTTCCACAACAATGCCGGAACAATCAATCCGTCGAAAGCAATGCCCATATAAGCAATAAACATTTGAAAATCTTTCTTGTGAAAAACATCCAATATTGCCTGAGGCATATTTTTCATGGATAAGAACATCCCTCTTGTCACACTTCCGTCTAACCAATCGGGATAAAATTTAGCAATCGTAGCATAGAAATACACACAACTGACTTGTAAAACAAACACCCACGAAACCCATAGTGGCATATAGAGTTTCCTGATGTTTGGATTTTTTTTTACATCATAAGAAGCATAAGCATTTGCAGGTAAGAAACACATAACCAGTGCTACTAACCACATCAAATAATAATGATTGTTGTAAGACGTTTTCTGACCGAAATAAACCAGTCCCCATAAAACGGTCAACGCAATAATTGAAAAACGGTATTTGAAACCGAAAATAACTCCTAAAGACGCCAATGCCATCAAACCAAAAACGACATACATTGTTTCATTCTGGATGTTTAAAAGCCATTCAAAACCGATAAACGTGAAATTGGTCGTAGTTTCTATAAAGTTCCGATCAACCCATTTCAAAAGAATTGCACCAATGCTTTCTGCCAAAAATACCAATCCAAAAAATATCCGGAAAATGATCAAAGGTGCGTTATCTGTTTTTTCAAAGGCTTTTTTCCACATAATCAACTGTTGTTTGACAGATATTCTTTAGAAAACTGTTCATCTTCTTTCAATGCTTCGATCAATAAATCCAAAGAGGCAAATTTTTGTTCTTCACGGATTTTGGTTAGAAAATGAACCGTAATTTTGTCGTTGTAAAGATCCTCATTGAAGTCGAAGATATGAACTTCAATCGTTTTTTCCAAACCTCCCACCGTAGGATTGGTTCCTATACTCAACATTCCGTAATATTCTTTTTCTCTGACTGTTACACCCACCACATAAACTCCAATGGCAGGAACAAGTTTATAATCTTCTGCTATCTGAATATTTGCCGTAGGAAAACCAATGGTTCTGCCCAATTGTTTTCCTTTGACTACTTTACCCGAAATCATATACGGATAGCCTAAATAATCTTTTGCCAGCGACACATTGCCTTCGGTAAGTGCTTTGCGAATTTTTGTGGAACTAATCGAAACATGATCTAATTCTTCGGCCGAAATCTGTTCTACATCAAAATGATATTTTTTACCGAACTCCATCAGATCATGAATGTTTGCCGAACGGTTTTTGCCAAAATGATGGTCGTATCCAATCACGATTTTAGCAATATTGAACTGATCAACCAAAACATTCTTGACAAATTCTTCGGCGGAAAGATTGGCAAAATCCTGTGTAAATTCCTGAACTACCAGGTAATCTATCCCAAAATCTTTGATCAATTGAATGCGTTCTTCAATGGTATTAAGTAGTAAGATCTTATGATCGGTTTTTAAGACCATTCGCGGATGCGGAAAAAAAGTCAGCACCAACGTTTTGTAGCCGGGATTGTTTTTTTGAAGTTTTAACTTATTAAGAATAGCCCGATGCCCAATGTGCATCCCGTCAAAAGTACCGAGGGTCACAATGGTTTTTTCAGAGCTTTTAAAATCTTGTATCGAATGAAAAACGTTCACTTTTATGTTTTTGCAAATTTATCAATAAAACGGCAAATGCCTATAAAATAGTATCATTTCTTCATTGGATAGATTTTTACACGAATAATTTACCTAACTTTAGCCCTTTGTAATTTGACCGTTTTGTTATGAAAATATTTGACCGTTTTTTTATCATTCTTATATTTGGTTCGGGGAGTTTGTTTGCCCAGCCAACTGTTTTTAAAAAAACTACCGACCGCGAATGGAGAGAAGAGGAGAAATTTGTCCGAACGCATCATCCAGAGCATTTTTATCTTTATTCGTTCGACTTAAATAATTTATTAGAAATCGTAAAAGACGTACCCGCATTATCCAACGAAGCATCGCCCATTACCCTCAATATTCCCGATGCAAACGGAGCATTTCAAACCTACTGGATTTATGACAATCCCGCAATGGAACCGGAATTGGCAAAAGATGTTCAAAATATCAGAAGCCTAAAAGCCATTTCGGTTGAAAACCCATCCAACAATTTAAGCATCAGCCTTTCTGATATTTTCGGTCTGCACGCCATGGGAACGAAAACCGATGGAACGGTGTATTATATCGACAATTATACCAACGATTTAAACACCATAATCGTTTACGACCGGACAAGTCTTGAACTTCCTAAAAACCGGTTTAACTGTCTTACAGCAGGCAACTCTTTTGATGCTAACGAGCATACAACTACTTCC
>DATGMY010000310.1:0-3137 GCA_035307005.1 Flavobacterium sp.
GCAAAATATTTACCAAAACTTCCGTTGATTACTTTTGCTCCGTTGTCCGCCGCATAACGGATTGCCAAAGCGATATCTTTATCATACTCATCTCCGTCCGGCACGGCACGCAACGACATTATTTCTACATTGTTTGATGCAACACCATCACCACCAATACCATTGTTGCGTGTTTGAGCAATAATACCCGCAACGTGTGTTCCGTGTTTGGCGTGGTCGCGGTTGCCCATTACATCATTGTCGCCATAATTGGTATCGTTGATGTCAAAAATATCATCGCCTGTTGTACGTCCGTTAAAATCAGGATTTAAATTGTATTTTAACTGACTGTCTAAATAATTCTCATAATCTTTCAGATAATCTGCTACCACTCCGCGGGCTGTTAAGTTGTAAGCAATATTGCGTGCAGCAATGATTTCTTTATCGGCATCGGAAGGGATTTTGTCCAGATCCTCTTTCGTATAATCTTCTTTTTTGAGATATGTTACTATTTTTTGGTTGGCATCTTTAAAACTTTCCAAACGCTCTTGCGCAGGTTTTAGTTCTGCACGTTTTTTTTCCAATTCTGCTTTAGCTCTTTGAAATTCTGCAGAACCATCGTCGCCTCGCCCTACAATACGTGCCATTTCCAATTGCTCTTCATTGGCAGAACCTAAAAGATTCCATCCGTGAATATCATCTACATATCCGTTTTTATCATCGTCTTTTCCGTTGCCGGCAATTTCTTTAGGATTGATCCAGATTTGTGGTTTTAAATCTTCGTGATCAATTTCGATTCCGGAATCAATAACTGCTACAATTACTTTTTTGCCTACTTTGTCTTTGATGATTTCTTCATAAGCCCGATCTACCGACATTCCCGGAACAGTATCTCTTAAAATATCCAAATGACTCCAGCGTTGCAAGTCTTTTTCTTCTAATGATGAGGTACGTGCCGGCAAATGATCTGCCGTTTCAATCTGTTGTAAGGTGCTTAAATCCTGTAAGTAGGAAGTTGGGACAGTTTTACAGCCCGTTAATGCCAAAGCTAATAAAGCCGATAAATAAATAGATTTGTTGATTTTCATTATTGATAAAACTTAATTTTAAAAATTTAACTGATTGGTATGCAAAAAACGTAAAATGTTACGACATAACATCATAAAATATCGTTAACGCTAAAAACTTTGTCCAAACGAACGCCTTTTTCGGTATCCTTTAATGTGATAATCGGGTGGTGTGCATCGTGTTCCAAAAACAAATAATAATTGTTTGCTACCGCTTGTTTCAGAAATTGGTCTTTTTCGGTCACCGTCAATAACGGACGTGTATCGTATCCCATCACATAAGGCAGCGGAATATGTCCGGCAGTTGGCAGCAAATCGGCACAAAAAACAATCGTTTTGTCTTGATATTTTATATGGGGGATCATTTGTTTTTCGGTATGTCCGTCAACAAATAAAATACCAAAGTTTAATTCCGGATGATTTTCCAAAGGATTATTTGTGGTTTCAATGAATTTCAGCTGACCGCTTTCCTGAATGGGAAGAATATTTTCTGAAAGGAAAGACGCCTTTTCGCGCGGATTTGGTTTTGTAGCCCATTCCCAATGGTTTCCGTTGCTCCAATAAGTTGCATTTTTAAACGCAGGTTCGTACCCGGTTTTTGTATTGTTCCATGAAACTGCACCGCCACAATGGTCAAAATGCAGGTGCGTGAGAAAGACATCGGTAACGTCGTCTTTATGAAAGCCTTTTTGTTTTAATGAGGTGTCTAAATCAAAATCGCCCCACATATTGTAAAAACCAAAAAACTTTTCGGATTGCTTGTTACCCATTCCGGTATCAATTAAAATCAGGCGGTTTCCGTCTTCAATCAATAAGCAACGTGCTGCCAGATCAATCTGATTGTTGGCATCAGCGGGATTCGTTTTGTTCCACAAGACTTTAGGAACCACACCAAACATCGCGCCTCCGTCTAATTTAAAATTACCTGCTTCAATAGCGTGTAGTTTCATTTTGTGTTAATTTATATGAGATAGTAAAAATAGGAATAAAATTAGAAAATTAGGCAATGTGTCAATGAGATAATTTCTGACCGCTGATTTGTTTAATTGTTGATTCATGAATCGTTGTCACATCGTTCCGATAGCTATCGGAAGAAGTCGAGATGTACTAACAAGGTCGAATTTGCTCGACCCGACTTCTGACTACTAATTAAAAAATCTGTACTTTTGCTACAGATTTAATTTTTATGAACCAAAACTATCCCAAAACTGAAAAACTGAAAAAGAAAAAGTACATTGATTTGCTTTTTTCCGAAGGGCGTACGGTTTCAAAATATCCCTTACGGTTGGTTTATGTTCCGGTAAAAGACCTGGAAGTACCGTTGCAAATGGGGGTTTCGGTTTCTAAAAAATATTTCAAAAAAGCGGTTGACCGTAATTATTTCAAACGTGTTTTGCGGGAATGTTATCGTTTAAACAAGGAAATTCTTTTAACCAATTTAAACGAACCTTACGTAATGATGTTTTTTTATCAAACCAAAGAACGTTTGACTTATAAAGAAATTGAAGAAAAAACGAGGGAGCTTTTTATAAAGTTTAAGGATACTTCAGAAATTATAAAAACAACTCTATAGAAACATAAAAAAGAATGTAAGTCTTTGTGATAAAATATAAATTTCTTTTGGAGATTAAAATATTTATATTTAACTTGCTTCACAGAATATAATTCTATTCATAGTTAAATAGTATTTATGGTTAATAATCTTGAAAACCGCTTTGAGCGGTTTTCTTGTTTCTAAAGCTGTCTTTAAGCAACTAAATAAAAGGAAGATATTCAAAAGTATTTATTCCCTCCGCATTTTCACATGCGGAATATCGTCTACTATAATTTAGTAGCAATCTTTTATATTTCTTAAAATTAAGAATCATTTGTTTTTGATTATAACTTTTTTTAATTATCTTTAACATTGTTAATAATGTAAGTGTCTTGTAATAGGAGATATTATTTTTATCGTTTAACTTTATTTTTAGTTCTAATGAAACAATTATTTTATATCATTACGATGTTATTCTTCACAAACTTGATGACAGCTCAGGTTTTGTATGAGGAAGATTTTGATCTTTTGATGACCGGAGATGTAGGTCAGGATTT
>DATGMY010000311.1:0-2382 GCA_035307005.1 Flavobacterium sp.
GAAGAAATTGTGGTTCCGGTAAGTGAAATCGCAATAGAAGGTAAACACAATGTTAAGAACGCTATGGCAGCCACATTAGTTGCGCAAATGACGCGCATTCGCAAGCAAACCATCCGAGAGAGTTTGTCAAATTTTCAAAACGATGAACACCGTTTGGAAAAAGTTGCTAAGATTAATAAAGTACAATACATCAACGATTCAAAAGCAACAAATGTAAATGCGGCTTATTTTGCTTTGGAGAGTGTGAGCGCGCCAACCATTTGGATTGTGGGAGGAGAAGATAAAGGAAATGATTACGATCAGTTGCTGAGTCTGGTAAATGAAAAAGTGAAAGCGATTATTTGCTTAGGAATTGACAATAGCAAAATAAAAGAAACTTTTGAGCCGGTTATAGATGTATTGGTAGAAACCACTTCTATGGCAGAAGCCGTAAAGATGGCATCGCGCTTGGCAGAAGAAGGAGATACGGTATTACTGGCGCCTGCTTGTGCAAGTTTTGATTTGTTTAAAAATTATCAGGATCGCGGTACACAATTTAAGAACGAAGTTTACAAATTATAAAAAAATGAGAAAGTTATTATCCCAGTTTCAAGGAGATAAAGCTATTTGGGCCTACGTAATTTTGTTGGCTCTGTTCTCGTTTATGCCTGTTTTTAGTGCAAGTACCAATCTGGTGCATGTAGTAGGAACGGGGTCTATTGTAGGTTTGCTTTTCAAGCATTTTATGCACATTTCCGTTGGGGTTCTCATTATTTTTGTCGTGCATCGTATTCCGTTTGATCGTTTAAAATATCTTGCACCCATTGCGTGGATTCCTGTATCATTGTTGCTTTTTATAACAGCATTTCAAGGAATGATGATTGGCGGGGCAGATGCCAGCCGATGGATTAAAATCCCTTTGGTCAATATTTCTTTTCAGCCCTCTTCTTTGGGTTGGATTGCATTGATTGCTTATGTGGCGTGGTTTTTATGGCGTTTTGCAGATGAAAAATACACCTTTGGATGGTCGTTGTTGTGGCTTGGACTTCCTGTTGGACTTATCATCGCTCCTGTTTTACCGTCTAATTTATCCACTGCTGCGATTATTTTATTTACAATAGCACTTTTGCTTTTTGTAGGAAAATATCCAATGAAGTATATGACCAAAATTATTGCTTCGTTTGCCATTATGGTTGCTCTTGCCATCGGAATGTTTAAGGCTTTTCCCGATACGGCGCCTTCTCGTTACAAAACCTGGGAAGCACGTTTTTCGCGTTTCGGTTCACAAGACAAAGAAGAAGACCGCTATCAGATTGATAATGCCAAAATTGCTCTTGCACAAGGACAAATGTTTGGCGTGGGACCAGGAAAAAGTGTTCAGAAAAACTTTTTACCACAATCGTCATCCGACTTTATCTATGCGATTATTGTAGAGGAATTTGGTTTTTTAGGAGGAATATCCATTTTGTTGGTTTATATATTATTGCTCCTCCGGTTTTTAGTCGTCAGCAACAAAGCCCCGAATTTATTTGGGAAATACCTTGCATTCGGGCTTGGTTTTTCCATCATTTTTCAGGCGTTTATCAATATGGGAGTGGCGGTTGAAATCTTTCCGACAACCGGTCAGCCATTGCCATTGGTGAGCTCGGGAGGAACATCCATTTGGATGACGTGTGTATCCTTAGGGATTATTCTAAGTATTTCACGGAAAGAAGAACAGGTAAAACAACAATTGGCAGACAGTGAACGCAAACAGGAAGAATTCAGGCAATTGTTGGAAGCACAAGAGTCGGCATCATTTGAAGAAGATTCAGAAGACAATCCTATGCGGGCAGTTTTAAACAAATAAGTTATGAAAGCAAATCCAAAATTTATCATCAGTGGTGGCGGTACGGGCGGACACATTTATCCGGCAATTGCCATTGCAAACGAAATTAAAGCACAGGTTCCTGAAGCTGAAATTTTGTTTGTGGGTGCACAGGATAAAATGGAAATGCAGAAAGTTCCGGCAGCTGGCTATGATATCAAAGGATTATGGATTTCGGGTATTCAAAGAAAAATAACATTTGACAATGCGCTGTTTCCGATAAAATTTTTATCAAGTTTGATGAAATCAAGAAAAATCATCAACGAATTCAAACCCGACGTAGTTATCGGAACAGGTGGGTTTGCAAGTGGTGCAGTGGTAAAAGTAGCCCAAAATATGAATATTCCTACCGTGATACAGGAACAAAATTCGTATCCGGGTATTACCAATAAAATGCTGGCATCAAAAGCAGCAGCGATTTGCGTGGCTTATGATGGTTTGGAACATTATTTTAAATCAAAAAGAATCATTAAAACAGGAAATCCGGTTCGTCAGGATTTGTTGAATATTGATCATAAATATGAAGAAGCACAACA
>DATGMY010000312.1:0-3025 GCA_035307005.1 Flavobacterium sp.
AATCTGGAGCGATTTCGATGCAAATAACAAATGGTACCACAGTTACGGCGGTGGTTTTTGGTTGAACGCTTTAGATGCTTTTACAGCACATATTGGTGCATTTAGCAGTAAAGAAGAGTCGGTTTTAATTAGTTTTGGATTAGGGTTTAAGTTTTAATTTAATCCCAAAACATACACTTTTCCACCGGATGTTCCTTTTTCTTTTTCGTCGGCAATAAAGAGCTCGTCGGTGTTTTTAAAAGCAACAGCTTCTTTTTGAGAATGGTGTCCGAGTTCTTTTATCTGAATGTTTTCTTGAACAAACGAATCGTCATTCTTAAAAGGAATTAAAAACACTTTATCATGAGCAATTAAAGCAATTTGGTTGTTCTCGATGTTTAAGGAAGCACCTGTAATAGCACAACTTTTATATTGTCCACAGCTTTTTAAAGTGGCTGTTTTTTCTGCTTTAAAATGTCCTTTCCGGTTTGGGATTTTATATACGTAAAAATCGCCATCAAAACCTTTGGATCTGTTTTTTGTGAATAAATAAAAAGAACTATCTGTGGCGATAAACGCTTCGCAATCATACATCAAATTACTTTTTTTGGGAGGAAAACTTTGTTGGTCTTCGTAATAAAAAGTAGTTGCTTGGGAAACATTAATCGAAGTATTGTTGAGAGTTTCGTGATGAAGTTTTAAAATGCGTAAATCTTTACGTTCATTTTTGTTGTTTCCAAAATCGCCAATGTAAATATTTCCCTGTGTATCCTGAGATAAATCTTCCCAATCAGTATTTTTCTGATTGTTGATGGTAATGGTCTTTTCAAAAGTTCCTTCAGTCGAATACACATACAATTCCGAAGGATTTCCTTTGTCCTGAAGCATCCATAATTTCTGTGTCGGTTGATGAAAAATCATACCCGAAACTTCATTGTGGTTTTTATCTAAAGTAAATAATTCTTTAAAACTGGCTTCCTGAGATTTAGAAGAACAGGCACTCAATAATGCCAGTCCGAGAAAAAGGACATAGGTTTTCATTTTCATTTATTTTCCCATAAAAATACAAAAAAGACCTTCGCAAACAGAAGGTCTTATCTTACATTTTGATTAAATATTTTTAACATCCCCTGACAAATTATCTTCATTATGGTCTGGTAATGTTTGTTGAATTTGCGAGTCAGAACTTTGTTCTGAAAATAGCTCCCACATCCGCTGTTGTGTGGCGTGCATTTCTTCCCTTAAAGTATTCATTTCCTCTTCAAGTCTTGAAAAATGGGAATATATGTCCGGCGTACGGTTAAAAAACGAATCAAAAAGGTTCTTATCTTCCATCATAAATCCGGAATGGTTTCCCAAAGCGTTTTGTTGTTCCATATCAATACGGAATTTTTCATCGTCGGTTGCTTTCACGGTAATGCTAAACGGCGAAATTGGAGTAGTGCCGATGATAGATTTTACATACGATTGGTTTTCATTGAATACCTTCAGTTTTAATGCTACGATTTTGTTGTCGATCATCTTTACATCATCAAAAGTGATGGTCGTATTGAAATCTTCCTGGAAGAGTTTTTTTAGAAACTCTAAATCTTCCAGTGTAGTGTCTGCGTTTATTTCGGCAGAAAAAGTCGTTTCTACACTTTCTATTTCTATTTTTTTCGATTGTTCCTGAGCTGTTCCTACATAAAAAATCATTACAGTCGCTAATGTCCAAAATAAATGATTCAGTCTTTTCATATCTTTGAATTATTTTAAACGTTAATTAAAAAACAGTATTTTTGAAATCAAAAAGGTTATGCTAAAGTTACTAATTATTTTTCTGTTATATTCAACTTTAACTTTTTCTCAACATTCAAAAGATGAGGTGCTTAGTTACCAAAAAGAATTGAACGATTTCTATCTGAATTCCGAAACTTCTCCTTTAAAACGGGAAGAATTAATGGAGTTCAAAGGTTTGAATTTCTTTCCTTACAACGAAAAAATGCTTGTTGCAGCTACATTGGAAAGGTTGGAAAACCAACCCGAATTTAAAATGCCCACGACAGGTAAAAACGAACCTTTGTATAAAAGATACGGCATTTTACATTTTCAGATTGACGGGAAGGAATTACAACTCGAAGTGTATCAAAATTTGGATTTGATGAAACGCAAAGGTTTTGAAAAGCATTTGTTTTTACCGTTTATCGACCTTACAAATGGCGAGGAAACGTATGGCGGCGGTCGTTATCTTGATGTGGAAGTTCCCGAAGGCGATCAAATGATTCTTGATTTCAACAAAGCATATCATCCGTATTGTGCCTATACATTGGGATATTCTTGTCCGATTACGCCCGATGTCAACTTTCTGGAAATTGAAATCAAAGCAGGTGTAAAGTTTTAAAAAGATGTATTACAATATTCACACACATCAATTCAGCAATAATCCTGAAATTGTCGAGTTAGTCAATCAATATCCCAACGAGGTCAACAGTGATTTACCGTCGTTTACGGTTGGCATTCATCCCTGGTATTTGAATGAAGAACAACTTGATGAAGAACTACAATTAATCGAAAAATATATCGAACATCCAAATTGTAAGGCGGTTGGAGAATGCGGTTTAGACAAACGTATTGAAACCACGCTTGAAATTCAAAAAAAAGTATTGATTCCGCAATTGATTTTAGCCGAAAAATACAAAAAACCTGTAATTTTGCACTGCGTTGCGGCATATCAGGAAATCATCCGGATTAAGAAGGAATTAAAATTAACAATTCCGCTAATTATTCACGGGTTTTCAAAAAATGCTCAAGTGGCAAAAAGTTTATGGAGTAATGGTTTTTACCTGTCTTTTGGTAAATATCTGTTGTTGAATCCTGAATTGTCAAATGTTTTGAAAACTGTTCCTGTTGAACAGATTTTTTTGGAAACCGATACGATGGAACAAACCATTTTTGATGTTTACAGCAAGGCAGAAAATATTCTAAACAGGAATGTAAAAGATTTAATAACAGAAAATTATAATAGAGTTTTTAACCAGTAATGGGAACCGGTTTTTCGACCGGGAAA
>DATGMY010000313.1:0-8436 GCA_035307005.1 Flavobacterium sp.
AAAATCAATTACTCTACCGTAACCGATTTTGCAAGATTCCTCGGCTGATCTACGTTAGCACCTCTCAAAACTGCTACGTGATAGGATAATAATTGCAGAGGTATTGTAGCAATAATCGATGTCAGTGCTTCGGTAGAATTAGGCATTTCAATCACGTGGTCTGCCAATGCTTTTACCTGTTCATCCCCTTTAGAAACCAATGCGATGATTTTTCCGCTTCTTGCTTTAATTTCCTGAATGTTGCTTACTACTTTGTCGTAATGGTTTTGTTGCGGTGCAATAACAATGACCGGCATATTTTCATCGATCAAAGCAATAGGACCGTGTTTCATTTCGGCTGCAGGATAACCTTCGGCATGGATGTAGGAGATTTCTTTTAATTTCAACGCACCTTCCAATGCTACCGGAAAATTAAATCCGCGACCTAAAAACAAGCAGTTTGTAGCATCTTTATAGATTTTTGCAATTTCAAGAATATGATCGTTTTGTGAAAGTGCTTCCCGGACTTTTTCGGGAATTAACTCTAATTCAACCAAATTTCTAAGGTATTCAGACTGTGAAATAGTGCCTTTTGCTTTTGCTAAACGCAATGCAATCAGTGATAATACGGTAATCTGAGTCGTAAATGCTTTGGTAGAAGCCACACCGATTTCAGGTCCTGCGTGTGTATAAGCACCTGCGTGTGTTTCACGTGCGATAGAAGAGCCTACTACGTTGCAGACGCCGAATACAAATGCACCTTTTTGTTTGGCAAGCTTTATGGCAGCTAAAGTATCGGCAGTTTCTCCCGACTGCGAAATAGCAATAACCACATCGCCTGCGTTAATGATAGGGTTGCGGTATCTGAACTCCGAAGCATATTCAACTTCTACAGGGATACGTGCAAATTCTTCAATCATATATTCGGCTACCAAACCTGCGTGCCACGATGTTCCGCAAGCTACAATAATGATGCGTTTGGCATTGATGAATTTTTCTAAATGATCTTCGATACCTGCCATTCTGATCAAGCCCTGATCGGTCAATAAGCGACCGCGGAAGGTATCACAGATAACATCGGGTTGTTCGTAGATTTCTTTCAGCATAAAATGCTCATAACCATCTTTTTCTATTTGCTCAAGGTTTAATTGCAGCTCCTGAATATAAGGACTTACTTCTTTGTCGGTTTTAATTTTGCGGATTTTTATAGGCTTGTGTGTGCGAATAACCGCCAGTTCTTCGTCTTCTAAATAAATGGCATTATTGGTATATTCGATGAAAGGAGAAGCGTCGGAGGCTACAAAATATTCGCCTTCGCCAATACCGATTGCCAACGGACTTCCCAAACGTGCCGCAATAATCTCGTTGGGCTTTTTGATGTCCATAACACAAATAGCGTAAGCACCCACAACCTGATTCAGTGCCACCTGAACGGCTTTTCCTAATTTCAGACCTTTGTTTTTCTGTACGTCTTCAATAAGGTTTACCAATACTTCCGTATCTGTATCAGATTTGAATGTATAACCGCGATTGATCAGTTCTTTTTTTAATGGCTCGTAGTTTTCAATAATTCCATTGTGAATGATGACCAATTCGCCGGAATTTGAAAAGTGAGGGTGTGAGTTTACATCGTTCGGAACACCGTGAGTAGCCCATCGTGTGTGCCCGATTCCCATAGAACCTTTGGTTGTTTGCTCGGTTTCGGCTCTTTCTTCCAGATCAGAAACCTTGCCTTTTGTTTTGCTTGATGCGAATTTCTCCCCGTCAAACAATGCCAGTCCGGCACTGTCATATCCACGGTATTCTAAACGTTTTAATCCTTTAATAATGATAGGATATGCCTCTCTTGGCCCGATGTAACCTACAATTCCGCACATAAATTACTTGTTTTCTTTAGTATAATAGATTTCTAACTTCATCCGCAAATCACCGTTGTTGGTGTTCGGTCCGTAAATTACCGTACCAAAAGGATTCATTGTTGCGGTTAGAGGTATTCTTTGATCAGAGTCTTTAATCGGATTCAGGATCGTGTTAGTGATTTCACTGGCAACTACCAAGCCTAATGAAATGTTGGTAGAATCTTTTTTAATAAGATTGTTAACGTGATCGGTAATTCTGAACTGATATTTATACACCGATTGATTGTTGTGTACTAAAACTCCGTTATAACTTGATTTTGTAGGAGTTGGATCGCTGACATAATCTGCAATAGCCTGGTTGTTGTCAAAGTCGTATAAAAACAGTCTGTTAGGATAGGTGAGTGTGTCGGATCCCGCACGTCCACGATCTACAAACAGGGTTAGTATTGCCTGATTGATCAGCCAGTCGTTTTGAATGATGGTTTCCAATTCATCAGCTTTTCCATTGTTGTCCGCATCTTCACCAAACAGGTCTATTGTTGTGTAAACTGCTGTTCTACCTCCTTTTAACCACAGATTTCCACCCGGATTGTTTTCAAAAGAAAAATTATTTTCCAAAAGATTGACCGTAGTTGCTGTTGTAGAACCACTGGCATTGTTGTCATAACCAATGCTGAATTCCAGTGTTTTGCGCTCACGCTCTGTTTCGTTGGTCTCACTATTGACCTCGCCATCTTGTTTGTAAACAAAAACTACTTTTCCTTGCATAAGGTTTAGTTGTGCCAAAGCATTTTGCTGATATGAATCAACTGCTTCAAAATACAGTCCACGGAAAAATTCTTTTAAATCACCGTTGTTGGAAATAGATTGATATTTATTGTTTGCAAAAAACTTTTGCTGGAAATAATCTTTATCTAAATCCAGCCAGATGCCCGGTGAAAGACGTTCTTTGACAACAGGTTTGTCGTTGTCGTCTGTCTGAGGCGTACCGTCAGCGTTGTACGCATAAAGCTTAATTTCGCTCTTATTGAATTCAAAAGCAGTATTCTGAGCAGTATTTTCCGAATTGTTTAAACGTTCGCTGCCATTTACGCCCATTTTATACTGATCAAATACCGGTTTTTCATCGGCATAATAAAATTGCGTTTCAAAATCATTATTTGGATCAGCCGGTCTTAGATAATAACCGTTTTCATAGACATTCAGTGTCATTGTTCCGTTTCCGTAAATATTGGATACATTGTAACTTCTGTTTCCGTCAGAATCTGTCGATACCACGGAGCTTGTAAACGGAATATAGACATAGACAGAGTCCAGTACCGGATTATTTCCAATCGAAGATAAAGCGGTCTGAGTACCCATCTCTATTTGTGTAATGATGTGTGCCGTCGTTTTTCCAAAGGAATTGTGTGTATAAACTCCCAGGCTGTTTGTCGGTAAATTGCGTGTATTTGCAATACCCGACTCGTGGTTTACAGCCGAAACATGCTCTACAACATACTTGTCGAAACCAAACTGGTCGTTATCGATAATTTCCGAACCCATTTCTGTAAAATCCTGCTCGCAGGACCACAAACCAAAGGCTAAAATAGAAAATGCTATTGCTTTCGTTATCGATTTTCTTTTCATATAAATTTTTAAATTAGACCTTACTAAGATAGAATGCCGGATATAATTCCGTCATTTTGTCTTTTGCGTCGAAAGGTAAGAAAGGTTTGTTTGAAGTTTGTATATAATTTGTTAAATCTTCGGATATCTCGTTTGAAGAAATAATGATTCCGTCGGAATGATCAATAGCATTTTTCATGATATTTTCATACGTGGCTGTTTTTAGACTTTTGATATCTTTTTTATCAAATTCATCATAAAAAACTTTTTTATACATAGTATCCGACAATTTTCCGTCAAAAGCACTGGAATATACAGAAGTGATAATTTTGGTATCGGCAAATATCGACTCGTCGTTGTAATATTTCTTCATATACAACGGCAATAATGAAGCCATCCAGCCGTGTACGTGAATCACATCCGGAACCCAGTTGAGTTTTTTCACGGTTTCTACGACACCTTTTACAAAGAAAATAGCGCGCTCGTCATTGTCCGGAAACAAATTGTTGTCTTCGTCACAAAAAGTTCCTTTACGTTTAAAGTATTCGTCGTTGTCAATAAAATATACCTGAATCCGTTCTTTAGGGATTGAAGCAACTTTGATGATCAAGGGCATGTCCATATCGTTAATCACCAGATTCATACCCGACAGTCTGATCACCTCGTGCAATTGATGTCTCCGTTCATTGATACATCCATATCTCGGCATAAAAATACGAATCTGTCCCCCTAAATCATTAATCATTTTCGGAGTGTCGAAAGAAGTTTGGGAAACTTCATTTTCAGATAAATAAGGCACTACTTCAGATGATACATACAATATCCTCTTCTCTCTCATCATGGTTGTTTTTTAATTAGAAATATGTTCAAGACAGCAAAATTACGAAAAATTGTCGACATTATTAAGTAAAGTACTAATTTTGCATCCACTAAACTTTAAAAGAGATGAATGTATTTCATTCACAAAGCGATTTAACACAGTGTTTAAATCCGCTGAGGCAGTCGGGAAAGAGCATCGGATTTGTACCTACAATGGGGGGTATTCACTCGGGGCATCTCTCATTAACAGAGCAGGCTTTGAAAGAAAATCAGGTTGTGGTAGTGAGTATTTTTGTCAATCCCACCCAGTTTAACAACAGCGAAGATCTGGATAAATATCCGAGAACTTTAGAACGGGATGTAGAACAGATCAGACAACTTTCCGGTCAAATCATCATTTATGCACCGGATGTAGATGATATTTACGAAGGAAACACCGTGGCTCAAAAATTTAATTACGACGGTCTGGAAACCGAAATGGAAGGTGCCAATCGTCCCGGGCATTTTGACGGCGTTGGAACGGTTGTAAAAAAACTGTTTGAAATCGTGAAGCCGGCACGTGCTTATTTTGGTGAAAAAGATTTTCAGCAGCTGCAGATAGTTCGAAAAATGGTTCAGAAAAATAAAATAAACGTGGATATTGTGGGGTGTCCGGTTGTTCGGGAAGAAAACGGTTTGGCAATGAGCTCGCGCAACGAACGATTATCGGAAACAACCAGACAAAAAGCGGCGTTTATTTATAAAGTACTGACCGAAGCAAAAAATCGTTTTCAACATTCAGAGCTTTCAGAAGTGGTTCAATTTGTAAAAGAATCTTTTGCCAAAGAACCCGATTTTACATTGGAATATTTTATCATTGCCGATGAAGATTCTTTAGAACCTGCAACTAAAAAAGAAAACGGCAAAAAGTACCGTGGTTTTGTTGTAGCGCATATCGAAAATGTTCGGTTGATAGATAATATTGCATTTAATTAAAATTTATAACTTTGCAAGATGCAGATAGAAGTTTTAAAATCAAAAATCCACAGGGTTAAAGTAACAGGTGCCGATTTAAATTATATTGGCAGTATAACCATTGATATTGCTTTGATGGAAGCATCCAATATGATAGAAGGCGAAAAAGTATCTATTGTAAACATCAACAACGGCGAACGTTTTGAAACATACGTGATTACAGGAGCGCGCAACAGTGGTGAAATTACGCTCAACGGACCGGCAGCACGCCGTGTCCAGAAAGACGATATCATCATCATCATCAGTTATGCGCTGATGGATTTTGAAGAGGCTAAAGTATTTAAGCCATGGATCATCTTCCCGAATGAAGAAGACAATTCTTTAAAATAGCTTGTGAAGCTATTCAAAAAAATACTTCATATTGTACTCCCGCTTTTGCTGGGAGTTTTTTTGGTTTATTACGCCTACAATCAATTTACACCGGCGCAGATCGAAGAAATGAAAAGTTATTTCCGGTCGGCAGATTATTTTTACGTAGCGCTTTCGTTGCTTTTTATGAAAATCAGCCACGCGTCCCGTGCTTACCGCTGGAAATACAGTTTGCAGTATTTGGGTTATCAGTCTTCGTTCTGGAACAATTTTATGGCAATTTCGGTAGGTTATTTATTAAACCTGACCGTTCCCCGTTCGGGTGAAATTTCCCGGGCTGTTATTCTACAGAAATACGACAAGATTCCTTTTGACAAGGGTTTCGGAACCATCATTGCCGAACGCATCATCGACCTGATGTTTCTCCTCTTTTTTGTAACACTCGCATTAACTTTGCAATACCAACAGCTCATGGGGTTTTTGTCGCAGCAGATTCCTCTGTCCAAACTTTTGGTGCTTTTTGGAGTTTTGTCTCTTGCAGGTATCGTAGGATTATATCTTCTTTATACTTCACAATGGAGTCTTTTTGTTTTTATCCGCAAAAAGATTTCGGGATTAGTAGAAGGTTTACTGAGTATTTTCAAAATGCCTTACCGCATTCCGTTTTTAATTCACACGCTTATTATCTGGGTTTCTTTTGTATTAACCTTTTATTTTGGAACCAAAGTATTGCCCGAAACCAGCACTATATCGCTGGGTGTAACAATGGTAGCATTTGTGGTGGGAAGTCTTGCTATTAGTTTTACTAATGGAGGAATTGGCGCTTTTCCCTTACTGATCGCTAAAATTTTAGCGTTGTACGGTATATCATTAACTGCCGGAACGGCTTTTGGCTGGATTCTCTGGACTTCACAAACCGTTTTAGTTATGGTTTTGGGAGGTTTGTCGTTTTTGTTCCTTCCGATTGTAAATAAAGAGAAATTATGAATAAAATTTTTAATAGAACATTGTCGTATATAATATTTTTAATATTTATAAATTTTGGACAGAACACCTATTCTCAGGAGTTAAAAGGGAGGGTTTTAAAAACAAACGATTTACCTATAGAAAGCAGTGTAGTTGCACTTCAAAATTTATCAACTAATGAATTTCTTAATCAGAATACTAATAACGAGGGAAATTTTTTGTTTCAATCTGTAAGTAACGGTAAATGGATAATACAAATTAAATCTTTAGGGTATGGCTCCTATATTGATACATTAGAAATCAAAGGGAACAAGGATATCGGAGTAATTATATTAGAAGAAGAATATGAACAATTAGAAGAGATTACCATTAATTTTGACAGACCGGTAATAAAATATACTCCTGATGGAGTGATTGTAGATATTGCAAATTCCTATCTGAAAACAATGCCATCTACAATGGATGTTTTGGGACAAATACCTGAAATATTTATGCAAGATGGTGGGATTAGTGTTCTTGGAAAGTCTAAAATTGCTTACTATATCAACGGAAGACAGTCGGGATTAAATATTTCCAGTATTCCGGTTGCTTCCATAGAAAGAGTGGAACTAATTACCAATCCTTCCGTTAAATATGATGGAAATATTGATGCAATAATCAATGTAATTTTAAAGAAAAGTGCTACTCAGGGATTGGGTGGAGAATTATCACTTCAATATGAACAAAGAACTGCTCCAAGATACAGTTTAACAGGTGCTTTCAATTACAACAAAGGAATATTTAATTCTACTTTTACGATAGGACATAGTTATTCTAAAACAAAGAATACTAATCTAGATATTGTACAAGATTTTTACGGATTTGACGAACCTTTCTCAAGAATAACAGAACAAAAGCAAGAGTCTAATTCTAACTCCCAGATTTATGGTGCAGAAATGTCATTGAACTTTAATAATGGTAATATTCTTTCGTTTCTAACTACTTGGCAACCAAATCACGTACCCAACAGTAACTTTAAGCAAGATAATCAATTTATATCTAATCAGAATACAGACTCACTTTCATCCAGTAATGTTGATTGGCAATATAATACAAGGTTTCTTAATTCCGGATTAATGTATGATTTCAAAATAAATAAGGTATCTGTAAGTGCAAGGTTTGATTTACTTTGGCAAGATGACACTACAAATACTTATAACGATTTTTATTTTGACGGGTTTAATTCTGCACCCGCTTACATTAATTTAACTACAGACCAATTCAGGAAAAGCGTAGCGTATGTACCAAGCATTGACGCTACCTATACCTATAAAGAGTTTAAATTCGATTTTGGAGCAAAATATTATAATATCAGTAGTTTACTAAATCTGGATTTTTCGGAAATTAATTCATTTACTCCAAATGATGATTTTGCTTATGAGGCTGATGAAAACATATTTTCCACTTATTTAGCAGTGGGTTCAAAATATAAGAAATTGACTTATCAGGTTGGTGTTCGTGGGGAATTCTCTACTCTTGATGGAAATTTCAATATAGAAAGTGCAAATCAGAAGTTGAACAAACTTCTACCCTCTCTACATTTGTTTTATGGTATAAATGACTTAAACTCGCTTTATTTCAGCTATACAGAGAAAATCCAAAGACCGGCTTTTTCGAGAATATCTCCGCTCTATTATTTTAATAGTCCATTTGATGCCTATGAGGGAAACCCTTATCTGGTTCCTGAAAAACTAGGGAGTTTCCAACTTAGATACTCTAATAGAAATAACTCATTGACCATTTTTTATAATGATTATGAAAATACGATGCAGACTTTACCTTTTAACAGAAATAATATCACGGTTCAGAAATTCTCAAATACCAATTTGAAAACATTTGGAGC
>DATGMY010000314.1:0-6322 GCA_035307005.1 Flavobacterium sp.
GTAAATGCCGTTTCAAAAAGTTCAATATTTTCTGGTTGATACTGAACAATTTCGGAGATAGAGGAATAAAAAATCCCGCCTTTTTTTAAGCGAGATTTTTTATTGAATATTTTTTTAAACCATTTCATAATGATTTTAGAAACCTACTTTTTTTACTAAAACACAAGCGTTGTGTCCGCCAAATCCAAAAGTATTGCTCATTACAACATTTATTTCCCGTTTTTGGGCTTTGTTAAAGGTAAAATTCAGTTTTGGATCGATGTTCTCATCATCTGTAAAATGATTGATTGTTGGAGGAACAATACCGTGTTTAATTGATAAAATACACGAAATCGCTTCTATGGCTCCGGTAGCACCCAATAAATGCCCGGTCATTGATTTGGTAGAATTAAGATTCATCGTATAGGCATGTGCTCCAAAAACTTCCAGAATTGCTTTCGATTCAGCAATATCTCCGAGTGGAGTCGAAGTCCCGTGCAGATTCACCCCATCCACATCAGTAGGTTTCAAACCAGCATCTTTCAGACAGTTAATCATTACATTTTTGGCTCCCAATCCTTCAGGATGTGGAGCTGTAATATGATGTGCATCTGCAGACATACCCCCGCCACCGATCTCGCAATAAATTTTTGCACCACGCGCCACCGCATGTTCGTATTCTTCCAGGATCAAAGCACCTGCACCTTCTCCCAATACAAATCCATCGCGTTCTTTGTCCATAGGGCGCGAAGCTGTCGCAGGATCATCGTTACGCGTAGAAAGAGCGTGCATTGCGTTGAATCCACCGATTCCGGCTATAGTTACCGCTGCTTCAGACCCTCCGGTTACAATTACGTCTGCCATTCCTAAACGAATGTAATTATAAGCATCAATGATGGCATTAGTAGAGGAAGCACAAGCAGAAACCGTTGTAAAATTAGGTCCCCGCAATCCGTATTTCATAGAAATAAGTCCGCCGGCAATATCGGCAATCATTTTAGGAATAAAAAAAGGATTGAATTTTGGAGTGCCGTTTCCCTGGTTGAAGTTGGTTACCTCGTCCTGAAAGGTCTGTAACCCTCCTATTCCGGATCCCCAGATAACACCCGCACGATCGTGATTTAATTTTTCCAAATCAAAATTGGCATCTTCCATAGCCTCAGTAGCTGTTACTATTGCATACTGAGCATACCGATCCATTTTTCTTGCTTCTTTCCTGTCGATAAAATCCTCTACATTAAACCCTTTTACTTCACAAGCAAATTGAGTTTTGAAGTTGGATGCGTCAAAATAGGTAATCGGTGCAGCACCACTTACTCCGTGTATGAGACCGTTCCAATATTCTGAAATATTATTCCCAATGGGAGTTAAGGCACCTAAACCAGTAACAACAACTCGCTTCAAATTCATATAAATATCTTTTAGTTAAAAATAATAAAAACCCAAGTTTCAAAATAGAGGAAACATTGGGTTGCTATAATTTTATAGAATATAAAATTTAATCTTAAACTCTTGAAGAAAAGAAAATAATAACACCTGCGCAACGAAATGCTACGCAGGTTTTATTCTGTTATTACTTTTTAGCCTCTTCAATGTAAGAGATAGCTTGACCAACTGTAGCAATGTTTTCAGCTTGATCGTCCGGGATCTGAATGTCAAATTCTTTTTCAAACTCCATGATTAGCTCAACAGTGTCTAATGAATCAGCTCCCAAATCATTTGTGAAGCTTGCTTCTGCTACAACTTCATTTTCGTCAACTCCTAACTTGTCAACGATAATCGCTTTTACTCTTGATGCAATGTCTGACATAATCTTTTTTATTTTTAAGTTTAATTGTTGTGGCAAAAATATAAAACTTTACTTTATAACCACACATTTAATTGTATTTGTAACTGCGAATTTAAAAAAATAATTTTTAATTAGATATTTTTTTCGACTTTTGTGCTAAATTATTCTTTAATCGGGTCTGTAAAATCTAAAATAAACCTATGAAAAACATTGTGTTAATGGCTTCCGGATCGGGGAGCAATGCGGAAAACATCATTGAGTACTTCAGAAATAAAAAATTTTCGTATCAGTTTCATATTATTACCAACAAAAAAGACGCTTTTGTTTTGGAACGGGCAAAAAAAATGGGCGTTCCTGCCGAAATTATCACTAAAAAACAAAATGATGAAGGTATTTTACACCAAAGAATCAAAGAAATTAATCCGGATTTGATTGTTTTGGCAGGTTATTTATTGTTGTTCCCGTCGGAAATAGTTAAAGATTTCCCGAATAAAATCATCAATATTCACCCGGCATTGTTACCAAAATACGGTGGAAAAGGAATGTATGGCAATTTTGTTCACGAAACCGTGGTTGCCAACAAAGAAACCGAAACCGGAATTACGATTCATTACGTGAGCGAACATTATGACGAAGGTGCAGTGATTTTTCAGGAGAAAATTTTAGTGGATGAAACCGACACGGCTTTAGATGTTGCCAATAAAGTGCATCAATTGGAATACGAACATTTTCCGAAAGTCATTGAAAATTTGCTTGATGATTAAAAAGAAGAAGCTGCTTCTGTCATCACTTCCTTAAAGAAACTGCCGGCTTCTTCCCTATTCAGAAGCCGGCGAATTGATTTTTCGGTAATCCACAATTTTACCACGTCGTTTAAAATATTATTGGGATCGTCAAAGATGATGCGATCATTTTTTGTCCTGATATGTGCTTTTCTTCCCGTTTCGGTATCGGTAATTGCCAATCTTCCAAAAACAGAGCGTGTTAATTTGTAATGCCTGTCCAGAAATAAATCCGTTCGGTGGTATGTTCCAATAACAAATGTCAGGGAATCATCTATGGTATAAATAGTATCGTTTTCAAAAGCATAATAATCGTTGAGAATTCTTTTGTGTTTCAAATCAATATCGGTGTGGTTGTAATTCTGACTGTCCCACAAACGCGCTAATGTATCGTTGGCAAAATCAAAATAAATGGTGTCATTTTGCAGATACTGTGCTTTTACCGGCAAAAAGCATAAACAAATCAGAAAGTACAGAATTCTGTTCATAATTATTCTTTTTAGAGTGAAGTTTCAACGCCAAGACCTACGGAAACACTGCTTTGTTTGTTCATTAATTTCTCTCTATAAGCAATTTCACGTTGCAATGCAGCTTTTAATGCCCATACCTGAACAACTTCAGGCAAATGTGCCGGGTCTTCTATAAACGAAATTATATCTTTGGTTTTTTTTAACGAAATCCATTTTACATCTCCTTCTGCTTTCACGGCAACTTTCCCTAAAATCGGATTTTTTAATTGATAACCTTGTTTGTTTACCACAAGTGTTTTATCATTGTAAAAACCAATTTCGTCCCATGAATGATTACTCTTTTGATAGATATACCCATCCTTAAGAAGATAATCTTCATACGAAACTTTATCTTCAAAAGCATCGTATTCCATCAGGATTTCATAATCAACCCACAAACGAGCCATTTTGGTTGCCAGATTATAATCATAATTGTAAATGGTAGCAGCCTGAGCAAAAGTCTGCAGGGAAAACATCGCCAGAAATATACATAAAAGCTTTTTCATTATTTTGATTTTTTAATCCCTACTGCAAAATAAATGCCAGAATAGAATTGTATTTTTGCCGGAAAGAAAAATTATGCAACCCGAAATTCTTTTATATACCGATGGTTCATCACGCGGAAATCCCGGTCCGGGCGGATACGGTGTTATCCTGCATTTAAACAACACACAACATTATAAAGAATTGTCGCAAGGCTACCGAAAAACCACCAACAACCGTATGGAGCTCTTGGCAGTTATTGTTGGTCTGGAAGCATTAACAAAGGATCATTTAACTGTTTTGGTAGTTTCTGATTCTAAATATGTGGTGGATTCCGTGTCAAAGGGTTGGGTTTTTGGTTGGGAAAAGAAAAATTTTTCCGGTAAAAAAAATCCGGATTTATGGATTCGGTTTTTAAAAATCTATCGAAAACACCAGGTGAAATTTCAGTGGATCAAAGGACACAACAACCATCCGATGAATGAACGCTGCGATTTTCTTGCTGTGGAAGCTTCAAAAAAACCAAAATTATTGATTGATCAATGGTATGAAGATAATGAAGGATAAACTATGTTAATGATTACGGAATATTTTTGTATTTTCGTTGGTTTCGTCTTATCTTTGCATCTTCATTTACAAACAACTATATGAACAAGTTATTGATTGTAGGAACGGTTGCTTTTGATGCGATTGAAACCCCTTTTGGCAAAACCGACAAAATTTTAGGCGGTGCCGCAACTTACATAGGGTTATCGGCTGCACATTTTGATGTAAATCCGGCAATTGTTTCTGTAGTTGGAAACGATTTCTCTCAGGAATATCTGGATTTGTTATCAAGCAAAAACATTGATATTTCGGGTATTGAAATTGTAAAAGACGGTAAAACGTTTTTCTGGAGCGGCTTATATCATAATGATCTAAACTCTAGAGATACTCTTGAAACACAGTTAAATGTATTGGCGGATTTCAATCCTGTTGTTCCTCAAAACTTTAAAGATTCTGAAGTGGTTATGTTAGGGAATTTACACCCAAACATCCAAATCAGTGTTTTAGATCAATTAACAGAAAAACCAAAATTAGTTGTTTTAGACACGATGAACTTCTGGATGGATTGTGCTTTGGCAGAATTGAAAGAAGTTTTAAAACGTGTAGATGTCATTACGATTAACGATGAAGAAGCACGCCAACTTTCAGGTGAATATTCATTGGTAAAAGCCGCAGAAATCATCCAAACAATGGGACCGAAATTCGTTGTGATCAAAAAAGGGGAACACGGAGCTTTGTTGTTTAACAATGCCCAGGTGTTCTTTGCACCGGCATTACCCTTGAAAGAAGTTTTTGACCCAACGGGAGCAGGCGATACTTTTGCCGGTGGTTTTTCGGGTTATCTGGCACAACAAGGAAACATTTCGTTCCACAATATGAAAAATGCGGTCATTCACGGTTCGAATTTAGCCTCTTTTTGTGTAGAGAAATTCGGAACACAGCGTATGGAAGATTTAGACAAACAGGAAGTAAATGCACGTTTACAACAATTTAAAATGCTGACTCAGTTCGATATAGAACTAACACAATAAAAATACAGAAAGCCCAAATTACGGGCTTTTTTGGTTTAACAACACACACCATAAACAATGAGCGACGCTATAAAACACGAATGCGGTATTGCACTTTTAAGATTGAAAAAACCTTTATCTTTCTACAAAGAAAAGTATGGTTCAAGCTTTTATGCGATTCAGAAAATGTATCTTTTAATGGAAAAACAACACAACCGCGGACAAGACGGAGCCGGGTTGGCAAGTATTAAATTGGATATGCAACCGGGTGAACGTTACATCAGCCGTGTGCGTTCCAACAAACCTTCCCCTATTCAGGACATTTTTACGCAAATAAATACCCGGATCAACAAAGAACTGGAGGATCATCCGGAATTAACAGACGATATCGATGCACAGAAAAAAGAGTTACCTTATATAGGAGAAGTTTATTTAGGTCACGTACGTTACGGGACTTTTGGTAAGAATAACATCGAAAGTGTTCATCCGTTTTTACGCCAAAACAACTGGATGCACCGCAACCTGATTGTTGCCGGAAACTTTAATCTTACCAACGTCAAAGTTTTGTTTGAGGACTTGGTACGCTTAGGACAACATCCGAAAGAAATGGCTGATACCGTTACCATAATGGAAAAAATCGGTCATTTTTTAGACGACGAAGTAGAAGAGCTTTATTATGATTTACGCGATCAGGAAGGTTTGTCTAAGAAAGATGCTTCTCCGGTTATTGGCGAACGTCTGGATATTGCAAGAATTTTGCGTCGTGCCTCTAAAAACTGGGACGGCGGTTTTGCTATGGCAGGAATGCTGGGGCACGGTGATGCGTTTGTGTTGCGCGATCCGGCAGGAATCCGACCGGCGTTTTATTATGAAGACGATGAGATTGTTGTAGTGGCATCAGAACGTCCGGTCATCCAAACCGCTTTTAATGTTCCTTTTGAGGAAATCAAAGAATTAGATCCGGGCAAAGCAATCATCATCAAGAAAAGCGGAAATGTTTCATTTGAACAGATTTTAGATCCTTTAGAAAAAAAAGCGTGTTCGTTTGAACGTATTTATTTTTCCCGAGGAAACGACGCATCGATTTACCAGGAACGTAAAATGCTGGGCAGAACAATGATGCCTGTGATTCTGAAAGAAATTAATGAGGATGTGGAAAATGCAGTGTTTTCATACATTCCAAATACCGCAGAAGTTTCGTTTTTCGGTATGATGGAAGGGGCG
>DATGMY010000315.1:0-3894 GCA_035307005.1 Flavobacterium sp.
CGAGAACGCCTTAATCATCCCTGTTACTGTACCCAATAATCCGACCAAAGTACCAATAGATACCAATGTAGCCAAAACAATCATATTTTTCTCTAACATCGGCATTTCCAATACAGTAGCTTCTTCAATTTCTTTTTGAATTGTTTCTGTTGCCTGATCAGAATCAAAACCTTCACGTTTTACTTCTTTGAATTTAATCAAAGCTGATTTTATAACATTTGCAACAGAACCTTTTTGTTTGTCACACTCTTCAATTGCTTCATCAATTTGATTAACGTTTACCAAAGATTGAACTTTAGCAACAAAATCTTTGTTATTTCCTGTTCCTGAAGCTTTGTTGATAACAATTAATCTTTCAATTCCAAATACGATAGTTGTTGTTAGTAATCCAATCAAGACACCAATTACAGGCCCTCCCTTATACATCATACCCAATAAATCGCCCGGCAGAGGATCTCCGTGGCGATCTCCGTTTTGGAAATGACTCGGGTTACCCAATACGAAATGCCAGATGGCAAAACCAACTAAAATACAAATTACAACTGTAATTCCGGCTGCAATGTTTGATAACCCTGATCCACTTGGATTTTTCTCAACTTTTTGTGTCATCTTAATAAAATTTTAAATTTAATGTTTACTCAATTTTTTTATTACTCAAATTTTAATTGCTCTAAAGCTTCGCAAATTTACTTTTTTAGTTGAAATAAAAAAATAAAAATTTACTTACTCTTTTTTAGAAACGATAAAATTAATAAAAAAGAAATGATAATTTTACCTTTTATACATCTTTTAGCGTTTCCGCATTTAATAAACGTTTCGCTATCAATATTATTGTGTTTTAAGAAAAAAACAATTCAGTTTTTTCTTAACCATTTCTTAAAGTCAAAGTTTTTCATTACTTTAGTTACTTTGTATGTTGATAAAAAAAACAATTAAAAGATGTCAAAAGGCGTATTTACAGAAGAAATGAGCAAAAGCTATCATTTCTCTTCCGATTTCATTACTATAGGTGGGATTCAATATAATAAAGAGCTGATCCCCGATTTACATTTAAAAATCCCTTTAAAAACCCTCAACCGTCACGGATTGATTGCTGGAGCCACCGGAACAGGAAAAACAAAAACCATTCAGGTACTTTCCGAACAATTGTCTGCCAAAGGAATTCCTGTTTTGATGATGGATATTAAAGGAGATTTCAGCGGAATTGCCCAACCGGGTGTTTTAAACGATTTTATCGAATCGCGCCACCGTCAGATGAATCTTCCCTTTGATCCCAAAGGTTTTCCGGTAGAATTGCTAACTATATCTCAACAAAACGGCGTAAGGCTTCGGGCAACTATTTCTGAGTTTGGTCCGGTTCTTTTATCGAGAATATTGGATTTAAACGATACGCAAAGCGGCATTATGTCGTTAATTTTTAAATATTGCGACGATCATCAACTTCCTTTGCTTGATTTGAAAGACCTGAAAAAAGTAATTCATTATATTACCAATGAAGGAAAAGAAAGCGTTGAACAGGAATACGGTCGGGTTTCCACAGCTTCGACCGGAGCTATTCTGAGAAAACTGATCGAACTGGAACAACAGGATGCTGATTTGTTTTTTGGAGAAACTTCTTTCGATATTGAAGATTTAATGCGGATCGATGCATCGGGAAAAGGCTACATTAATATATTAAGGTTAAACGACATTCAGGACAAACCTAAATTGTTTTCAACCTTTATGCTGTGTCTTCTGGCAGAAATTTACAACACCATGCCAGAACAAGGCGACAGCGGGCAACCTGAACTGATCATTTTTATAGACGAGGCTCACCTTATTTTCAAAGAAGCCAGCAAAGCCCTTCTCGACCAGATTGAAACTATTGTAAAACTAATTCGTTCCAAAGGTATCGGGCTTTATTTTATCACACAAAATCCTACCGATGTGCCCGATGGTGTTTTGGCACAATTGGGTTTAAAAATTCAGCACGCTTTAAGAGCCTTTACCGCAAAAGACCGAAAAGCGATCAAACTGGCATCGGAAAATTTCCCTTCCACCGTTTATTATAAAACAGATGAAGTAATCACACAATTGGGAACCGGAGAAGCTTTGGTTTCGGCATTGAATGAAAAAGGAATCCCTACCCCATTGGCAGTATGTGCCATAAGGGCTCCTGAAAGCAGAATGGATATTTT
Organism: Flavobacterium sp.; assembly: GCA_035307005.1. Classification (GTDB taxonomy): domain Bacteria; phylum Bacteroidota; class Bacteroidia; order Flavobacteriales; family Flavobacteriaceae; genus Flavobacterium. Next base: position 2,178 of record DATGMY010000315.1, read on the forward strand.
GAGCACAGATGAAATCGACCGTATCATTAAGAAGTCTCATCTAGCACTGAAATACAATCAGGTAATTGACCGGGAAAGTGCTTATGAAATTCTCAACAGAAAAGTTGCACAAATTGCCGATCAGAAACAAAAAGAAAGCAACCAGAAAAGCACTGTCCGGACAACCAGGTCTAAAAAAAGCAGTCAATCCGAGGTGGGGAAACAAGTGGTAAAAGTCTTGACAAGTGCCACCTTTATCCGCGGAGCTTTTGGTGTTTTGAATAAGCTGTTTAAAAAGTAAAAGTCCGGAAATCCGGACTTTTACTTTTTAATTTTTTCGAGAATCAGATCATATATTTCATCGGTATCCCAGATTTCGCGAATCTGCGGATGCTGCATTACTTCATCCATAATCTGCTTCTGTTTATTGCCAATTTCCAGCACCTCACTATATGGTTGTAAGGTAAACGAAACACGATCATAGAGTGGCAGCCACAAATCGGGATATTTTTTTGTGAATTTTGCTTCTATTTTCTTTTGCAGTAAAAACATTTCATCGGCTGTATCGGTTCCCATTTCTTTAAAATTTCTGAAAGAAAGTTCAGCTATGGCGTCGCCGTTGGGTTTGCGTGCTTTTTGATATTCCTGCAAGATGGTATGCCAGTCGCCGTTTCCTTTTTCAATCTGATGATACAATTCCGTAATATCTTCAAAACCGGCATTCATTCCCTGACCATAAAACGGAACAATGGCGTGTGCCGCATCGCCCAAAAGAGCCACTTTGTCTTTATATATCCAGGGATAACATTGAGTTGTAACCAATGAACTGGTAGGATTGGTAAAGTAGTTTTCTACTAAAGTCGGCATTAAGTCTAACGTATCAGGAAAGAATTCTCTAAAAAAAGCTTTTAGTTTTTCTTCCGTATCTATGTTTTCAAAAGAATGTGTTCCTTCAAACGGCATAAAAAGGGTACAGGTAAACGAGCCGTCCATATTGGGCAATGCAATCAGCATAAAATCTTTTCGGGGCCAGATGTGAAATGAATTGCAATCAATACGGTGCGTACCATCTGAGTTGGAGGGAATACTTAATTCTTTGTAACCCAAATGCAGAAAATACTGTGAATAATCAAACCTGTTTTGCCGCTGCATTTTCTGACGGACTTTGGAAAAAGCTCCGTCTGCTCCAAAAATGATGTCGTGGCGGTGTTGTTCCCAATCGCCATTTTCAGAGGTACCGGTGTAGAGGGTAGCATCCTCTAAAGAAACATCGAAAATTTTATGATTAAACCGAAATTGTGTTCCCGCTTCTTCAGCAAGATCTATAATTTTACGGTTTAAATCTCCCCTCGAAACAGAATAAATTGCTTCGCCGTTGATTCCGTAAGGTTGATAAGTAATTTTTCCATCCTCTGCGTGAATAGCTCTTTTATCCATTGGAATGGTGATGTTTTTAATTTCCTCTTCAATTCCTACGGTTTTCAGTGCGTGCCATCCTCTGGTTGAAATTGCCATATTGATGGATTTTCCCGAAAAATCCACCGTTCTTATGTCTTCATTTTTGTCGTAAAGAACTACCGGAAAACCCAGTTTTCGCAAGTGAATTGCCAACACTCCTCCCACTAATCCTGCGCCAACTACGGCTATATTTTTGTTTTCTTGCATTCCCAATTATTTGAGCCTGTAAAGGTAAAAGAAACAATACAATTAAACCATCAAATATTTTCAATTATTTTTT
>DATGMY010000316.1:0-3341 GCA_035307005.1 Flavobacterium sp.
GGTAGGCATCAATGATTTTTGCCTTGAAACGGGTAAGAAATCGGTTAAGCTCCGTCGTTTCCTCACGGCTTCCTTTTGCCAAGTCCTTTTTAGCATCCCATCCCGAAACGGCTATGGAGCGTTTGACGGATATTTCCGTACGTTTGCCGTTCACCGTTACTCTTGCATAGATTGGTGCTTTTCCCTGCGCTGTTGTTTTCTGTTTCTTGAGGTAAAAGATAACCCCGAATGTGCAATTCTGTGTTTTCATATCAACTTACTTTAATGGTTGCATATCCGTGTTTTGGTGCTATCTGCTTGGGTTTGATATAGAAAAGGTCTCAAAACAGTAGAACCGTATATCAAACGACCACAAAAAGCAACAAAACAAACAAGCACAAAAAGCTGATTTTTAGATATTTGAACCTATCTCGGTGACCCAAAATTAGGCATATTAAATGGGTAACCGAATAGGTTCCATTTTCTTTGGCTTTACTTGAACAAATTGGGGTAAGAAAAAAAGAAAAACCCCTCTAATCATACGACTAGAGGGGTTTTGACCACCTTTATAGGCTTCTCGGTCGGGGTGGCAGGATTCGAACCTGCGACCTCTTGGTCCCAAACCAAGCGCGATGACCGGGCTACGCTACACCCCGAATTCGTTTTTTGAATTTGAATTCGAGTGCAAATGTAAATCAAATTTTAAAAAGTCCAAACATTTTTTGAATAAATATTTGAAATAAATTATAATGTATTGATTCTTAAATCATTTATTTTGTTGATAACACTATTAATAGATTTGATAAAACTTTCTTTTATATCTTTTTATAAATCGATAGCTTTGTAAACCTTAAATTTTTAAAAGCAACTAATATGTCAGCAACTATAGAAACCGTTAAATGTCTTATTATAGGTTCAGGACCCGCAGGTTATACTGCCGCAATTTATGCCGCACGTGCTAATATGAATCCTGTGTTATATCAGGGAATGCAGCCTGGAGGACAATTGACCACAACCAATGATGTGGAGAATTTTCCCGGCTATCCTGATGGAGTAACCGGACCGGAAATGATGCTGCAATTAGAGGCGCAGGCAAAACGTTTTGGAACAGATGTCCGCGATGGTTGGGCTACTAAAGTAGATTTATCCGGAGAAATTAAAAAAGTCTGGATTAATGATACTATTGAGATTCATGCTAAGACAGTAATTATTTCAACCGGAGCAACTGCCAAATATTTGGGAATTCCTTCGGAACAGCATTATTTGCAAATGGGCGGAGGGGTTTCAGCTTGTGCGGTTTGCGACGGATTTTTTTACCGTAATCAGGAAGTAGTTATTGTAGGAGCCGGAGATTCTGCTTGTGAAGAGGCGCATTATTTGTCGCATTTGTGTAAAAAGGTGACGATGTTGGTTCGTTCAGAAAAGTTCCGTGCATCGAAAATTATGGAAGAACGTGTAAAGAATACGCCAAATATCGAAATTTTAATGAGTACCGAGATCGATGAGGTTTTAGGTGATGGACAAATTGTAAACGGAGTTCGTATAATAAATACAAAATCCGGAGAAAAGAAAGAACTGGCAGTTACAGGCGTTTTTGTTGCGATTGGTCACAAACCGAATACAGATATTTTTGCAGGTCAATTAACTATGGATGAAACAGGCTATCTGATTACCGAAGGTAAAACGTCAAAAACCAACGTTCCCGGTGTTTTCGCTTGTGGTGATGTGCAGGATAAGGATTATCGCCAGGCGGTTACAGCAGCAGGCTCAGGATGTATTGCAGCTTTGGATGCTGAGCGTTATTTAGCAAGTTTAGGTCAATAATGAAAATTCAGAGCGGCTTCGGTCGCTTTTTTTTATGTTAAGAGTTCAGTCAATATCATACAAATATGGAGACAAGCAGGCTTTGTCTGATGTCAGTTTTTCGGTAACCAAAGGGCAATGTGTGGCATTGATCGGGGAGAGTGGAAGTGGAAAATCAACATTGCTCAAAGCTGTTTATGGATTATTAGATGTGTTAAAAGGGAAAATTTTCTGGAAAGCGGATCAGGTCTTGGGACCTGCTTTTCATTTAGTTCCCGGTATGCCTTATATGAAATACCTGGCTCAGGATTTTGATTTAATGCCTTATGTTTCTGTAGCCGAAAATATTGGAAAATTTTTGTCTAATTTTTATTTGGAGAAAAAATCCGAAAGGGTAAAAGAATTATTACAATTAGTAGGAATGAGTGAATATGCCACAACTCAGGCACGTTATCTGAGTGGTGGACAGATGCAAAGGGCGGCTTTGGCAAGAGTTTTGGCGCTGGAACCTGAATTACTTTTACTGGATGAACCTTTTTCACATATTGATTTTCATCAGAAAAACAAGTTGGCTCAACATGTTTTTGAATACTGCAAACAAAAAGGAATTACGGTTATTTATACCTCTCATACTCCTGAAGAAATGTTGATGTTTTCCGATCTTATTGTTGTGATGAAAGAGGGAAAATTAGTAGAAAAAGATACACCTCAAAACATCTATGAATTACCGGCTACAGAATACGTTGCCCGGCTTACCGGTGAAGTCAATCTTATTCCGGTTCGGTATTTTGGTGTTCAGAATGATGAAGTTCTTTTGATTCGTCCCCATCAATTAGTACTTTCAAAAGAGGGGATTTCAGGAAAAGTTAAAAACGCTTATTATAAAGGGGGTACTTATCTGATAATTGTCCAAACCGACAACCATTCTTTTTCGTTTTTACACGATCAACCGCTTTTTAAAGATTCAATGGTTCGGTTTTCCATAAAAAACAAATAAAGAGACTGTCCTTTTTTGGAAAGCCTCTTTATTTGAAGTTCTGTAAAGAGCATAAATTTTTACTCCTGAACTACTTTACCTTTGATACGTAATGAAACAGTACCACCATTTACATTGGTAGCGTTTGACTCTACCGTAATAGTTCTTGCAATGGTTCCTGGCGACATATTGTATTTTACTTCAATCTTGTCTGATTTTCCAGGCATAACCGGAGCTTCGGGTTTTGACGGGATGGTACAACCACAAGAAGAACGTACATTGGTAATTACCAAAGGCTCGTCACCTGTGTTGGTAAATTCAAATGTTCTCACTCCGCTATCTTCTCCTTTTACCACAGTTCCGTAGTCGATAGTTTCAGTTTTAAACTCAATTTGTGGACCAGTCTGTGCGTATGAAGCAGCTCCAACCATAGTCATTGCTACTATTCCTAAAAACTTTTTCATTGTTTTAAATAATTTTAATTATGTAAATTTAGTTAGTTTCCGATGAAATACAAACATTTAAGTTTTTTTTTGCATTTCGTTAATGTTTTATTTCAAATCCCGTGCCAGGATGACGAGAG
>DATGMY010000317.1:0-3228 GCA_035307005.1 Flavobacterium sp.
TTTTTTACGGTATTTTTCAAAAGACAACAAGCTCATTTGTTGTGCTGAAGGATAAATAATCTCATCGTGATACATAAATCGTTCTCCTTCCAGGACTTCTTTACATTTGAGTGCACCATCACCTATCAGATGTAACATTCCGTTTAAAGCATCAAAGGAATCTGTTTCAACAATCAACGAATATGGCTTACCAACGGCTTTTTTTGATGCATTAAATGTTTGAGTAAACACTTCCATTCTCCGGGCATCTATCATTGGAATCAGAAAACCATCGTCCACATGTAACTGATGTGCTAAAAGCTCCAGTGTATCTACTGCTATCAAAGGAATATCCAGCGCATAGCAAAAACCTTTTGCCGAAGATACACCAATACGTAATCCGGTATAAGAACCTGGCCCTTTACTTACTGCAACAGCTTTTAACTCTTTTAAAGCAATACCGGCTGTTTGCAATACTTCATCGATAAACGTATGTAGTTTTTCAGCGTGATTAAACTGTGTTTCCGACAATTCTTTCAATGCAATGGTTTTCCCGTTATGACCAACTGAAACAGAGCAGTTTTTAGTTGCTGTTTCGATATTCAGAATATAACTCATAAGTTATTATGATTGTGTTGGTGCTTTTTTACTCTTCATAATACGGTAAATCACCATCCCTCCAAACAAAACTAACAAGTATGGAAATGCCATCAGATAAACAATTCCATCGTTGACAGCTTCAGCAGGCACACCCGATTCTTCGGTTTGCAATACTGCACGGCACATTGCACATTGTGCTTGCGATGTTGAAACCATCATTAGGAAAAGAACCAGACTATAAACAATATTTTTCATCTTAAATGTTGTATTAATGCACATAATAAGGCGAAATCATCAAATAAACAATTACTCCGGTTACAGCTACGTATAACCACAACGGATAAGTGATTCGCGCCAATTTTTTATGTCTTTGATAAGAACCGGAAATGCCTCGTACAAAGGTAACCAACACAAACGGAATTATGATAATAGACAATAAAATATGTGTAATCAAAATAAAAAAGTACATATAACGTACAAACCCTTCACCGCCAAACTTCGTTTCCACAGAAGTCATGTGATAAGCCACATACATTAGTAAAAAAGCAATAGAACAACCGATACAAATTTTCACCAAGAGCTCGTGCAACTTTTGGTTTCCCCTTTTGATTGCCGTCACTGCAAAAACAAGTAATACAGCTGTAAGCCCGTTGATGGCTGCATAAATAGGCGGTAAGAAGGACAAAGGTTGTACATCGTACCCCAAATCATGCAGATTGACACTAAACAATATTGCCACCACTACAGGAATAGTAATGGATAAAATCCAAATCCAGATGTTGTATTTTTTTTCAGTTTGTATGTTTTCCATTATTCTTTCAGTAGTTGTTGAATATCTTCTTTGAGCATATCTATTCCTTCAGCTTCAATACCATCGTAATAGACAATCGGGTAATCAATAGTCTCTGATTTTCTAGAGCGGATATTTCCCTTTTTGTCGATCAAAGCAAACATACCGGAGTGTTCAAAACCACCCGGAGCATCATCATTTTGAGCAGCGTAAAGGTTAAATTTTTCTGCAAGTTCAAAAATCACATCTTGTTCGCCGGTCAAGAAATGCCAGTTGAGCATTGTAGCACCAATAAGTTTAGCATGCTCTTTCAGATGCTGTGGCGTATCTGTTGTAGGATCAATAGTTATCGAAGCAATGGCAAAATCGGGATTTTTACTGAATTCATTTTGCAGCTTGACCATATTCTCGTTCATAATCGGGCAGATTGTCGGGCAGGTTGAAAAGAAAAATTCGACCAGATAGACTTTACCTTCATAATCTTTGTTGTCAATAGTTTGATTGTTCTGATCAGTAAATGAAAACGATGGTGCTTTGGCAATAACAGTCAGTTCGCGATTATTTGCAATATTCAAGCGGTCGTTTTCTACCACTTCGGCATCTTTGAGTTTGTTGACTATTTTTGGAACTGCATAAATTCCAAATACCAACACGATCAGCGAAATCCAAATATATGAGTAGTTTTTCATTATTCTGTTATGTTTTCTATTTTGTTGTTTTTCTTTAATGCCAGTCTGTATTCAGCCAGAATTACTTTTACGTCGTCCGACATTTCATTGTGAAGATCCGCTGCAGAAATGGTATTATACCCTTCTCTGTATTCTTCTTCTCCTTTTTTATTTTTTCCTTTCCTCCCTCTAAGATTCAATTCTTTATCGACAATAAAAACATTTGAAGTACCATAATTAGCATCCAATTTTCCAATCAATTCTAATTGATTGAAATAGTTTTCAATTTCGTTTACGGGAGCCAATAGAAAGTAAAAATGGTACAAACTCAGGTTGTGTCCCAGTTTATTTTGAAAGTTCTCTATGGCAGCTTCAGAACCTTCCGGAGCGATATAGACTACCTGAAAATCGACAAAATCTTTATTTCTGTCATAAATTTTATGTGCAAGATTGGTCATATTTCCTTCAATAGTGGAAAAATCGGATCCTGTAAAACCTAAAACGGTGATTTTATTTTCAAGTTGAACCGGTTCGCCGGAAACAGACGTCCAGTTTGTGGACAATTCGGGAATGTTTTCTGTAACGGTAGGTAGTTTAATAAAAGAATTGACCCCCGATGCAAAGAAAAGATAAGCTACAATGGGTACTACAAAAAGAGCAACAAAAAGCAGTACTTTTTTCATTTTAAAAAGTTTTTACAAAAATAACAAAAGGCGGTGTAATAACCGCCTTTTTAACTCTTATTTATAGATTAGAACATCCATCTGATGTTTGATTTTTGTAATACATCAAAAATATAATCTCCCTCAATCAATATTAAAATTGCAAGATAAACAATCAGGAATGCCATTGGTGCTACAATAGACCAGCGAAAAGAACTTTTTTCACCTTCTAAGTGCATAAATGCCCACATAATGTAGTAGGCTTTCCAGATGGTCATCAGGATAAAAATCCAGTTCAATACTGATGTTCCTAAAAATTGTGTTGCAAAAAGGAAATCCGGTTTAAAAATCCCCAAAGCTACTTCTATAATTGTAAGTACAGATAAGAAAATAAATACTGTCCAAATTCTTTTTGTATTAGATACGTGTGCTCCCATTTTAAATCTTGATTATATAATTAAACTAAATAGAAGAATGTAAATACAAACACCCAAACTAAATCTACAAAGTGCCAGTATAAACCTACTTT
>DATGMY010000318.1:0-8656 GCA_035307005.1 Flavobacterium sp.
TTTAAACAATATCCGAATATAATTCCCCTCGATGTGGTTTTAAAATGTCACGTAATTTTAACATGAGATCATCGTTTACAACCATAAAAGCAATACAGTGAAATTCATTGATCTGTTCAAAGCCAGTAATGTCAATTGGTAAATGTTCTAATTGTATAAATTCTTTTAGATGAATTTCCTGATGTTCAGCAGTTTTTAAAGCATCGGGACCTCGGAAATCCCAAATCAGTTTTATTTGTCGTTCCATTGTATCTAATTTTTGTAAATTTAAAACAACCTTTCGTTCAAAACTATAATTAATGTACTTTTGTAGTTTCAAAATTGCTTTATAAAAAATGCCTCAAGAAATACAATTACAGGTTCTTCCCGAAGTAGCGGCTTCTAATCATTTGCTGGTAGATCTTGTTGCAAAGTTAACACAGACCTCTTCCGGTGAAATTCAGCATATTACTATTTTAAAACGTTCGATTGATGCCCGCCAAAAGCAAGTGAAAATCAATCTTAAGATCCAGGTGTTTTTTCAGGGTGAAGATGTGGTGCATAGGAACATTGATTTTCCAAACTATAAAAATGTGAAAAATGCACCGGTTGCCATTGTGGTGGGCGCAGGTCCTGCCGGTTATTTTGCGGCTTTGCAGTTGATTGAATTGGGTGTAAAACCCATTGTAATCGAACGTGGTAAAGACGTGCGTGGCCGCCGCAGAGATTTAAAAGCAATTAATCGTGATCATGTTGTCAATCCCGATTCCAATTATTGTTTTGGTGAAGGTGGAGCCGGAACGTATTCCGACGGAAAATTATATACACGCTCTAAAAAACGGGGCGATGTCAATCGTATTCTGGAGTTATTGGTAGCTTTTGGTGCATCGCAGGATATTTTGGTAGAAGCACATCCGCATATAGGCACCAATAAACTGCCTAAAATCATGGAAGATATGCGGCATAAGATTATTGAATTTGGCGGAGAGATCTTATTTGAAAAACGGGTAACAGATTTTATAATCACAAATAATGAAATAAAAGGAGTCGTTTTGCACACAGGCGAAACTGTTGAAGCGAATCAGGTTATTTTGGCAACAGGTCATTCGGCTCGGGATATTTATGAATTATTGGATAGCAAGAATATTCTTATTGAAGCCAAACCGTTTGCCTTAGGCGTACGTGCAGAACATCCGCAAAGTTTGATCGACAGTATTCAGTATTCGTGCGATTTTCGTGGCGATTTTTTACCTCCGGCACCCTATTCCATTGTAAAGCAGGTCAATGGTCGTGGTATGTATTCCTTTTGTATGTGTCCGGGTGGTGTTATTGCGCCGTGTGCTACCGATGTGGAGGAAGTGGTAACCAACGGATGGTCGCCATCGAAACGCGATCAGGCAACGGCAAATTCAGGAATTGTCGTTGAATTAAAGTTAGAAGATTTTAAGCCTTACCAAAAATATGGTGCTTTGGCAGGAATGTATTTTCAGAAAGAAATAGAACATACCGCCTGGAAACTGGCAGGAAAAACACAGCAGGTTCCGGCACAACGTATGGTTGATTTTTCCAATAAAAAGATATCCGAATCATTGCCGAAAACTTCCTATGTTCCGGGAGTTGTTTCTACCGAATTAGGAGATGTTTTTCCACCGTTTTTAACGGGAATCATGCGCCAGGGGTTTCAGGAATTTGGTAAAAGTATGAAAGGCTATTTTACCAACGAGGCCATTCTGCATGCACCCGAAAGCAGAACGTCATCACCGGTACGTATTCCAAGAAATGACGAAACGCTGCAACATTTACAAATAAAAGGATTGTATCCGTGCGGAGAAGGCGCAGGATATGCCGGCGGAATTATTTCTGCAGCAATTGACGGAGAAAAATGCGCCATAAAATGTGCCGAACAAATTTTTGGATATAGAAATTAAACAATAAAAGATTAGAACGAGTTTAAATTAAACTTGAAACGTAAAACAATATTTATAATGGAATTAAAATTAAACCGCCCGATTTGTTTTTTTGACTTAGAAACAACAGGAATTGATGTAGCAAGAGACCGAATAGTAGAAATTGCTATATTAAAAGTTTACCCCAACGGAAACAAAGAAAGTAAAACGTGGCTGGTAAATCCTACGATTCCTATTCCGGCACATGCAACAGCAGTACACGGAATTACCAATGAAAAAGTAGCTAACGAGCCTACTTTTAAAGAACTGGCATCGCAGGTTTACAATATGATGAAGGATTCTGATTTGGCGGGATATAATTCTGATCGGTTCGATATTCCTTTATTGGCAGAAGAATTATTGCGCGCAGAAGTTGATTTTGATATGAAAAACCGTGTTTCTGTAGATGTTCAGACAATTTTTCATAAAAAAGAAGAGCGTACTTTGAGTGCCGCGTATAAATTTTATTGTAAGCAAACGCTTGAAAATGCCCATTCGGCAGCGGCTGATACTGAAGCTACGTATGAAATTTTAAAAGCACAATTGGATCATTATGAAGATTTGGAAAACGATATGAAAGCACTTTCGGTATTTACCACCCGCAAAAAATCGGTGGATTTTGCAGGATTTATCGCTTTAAACGCTGAAGGACAAGAAATTTTCACCTTTGGAAAACACAAAGGAGCTTTGGTTGACGATGTTCTGGAGCGAGAACCAGGTTATTTCGGTTGGATTCAAAATGCGGATTTTCCACTTTATACCAAAAAAGTATTGACAGGAATCAAATTACGAAAACTGACCAATAAGTTTTAAATATAAAACGTATGAAAATAATCTGTGTAGGTCGCAATTATACCGATCATATCAACGAACTTTCTAATCAAAAGCCGGACGAACCGGTTGTTTTTATGAAACCGGACACGTCGGTTTTAAACAGTGGCTTTCCGTTTGTAATTCCGGAATTTTCAAACGATGTACATCACGAATTGGAAGTTGTGGTAAAAATCAATAAGGTAGGAAAGTACATTCAACCAAAATTTGCACATAAATATTACAGTCAGATTGGTTTGGGAATTGATTTTACAGCGCGGGATCTGCAATCGAAATTGAAAGGAAAAGGTTTGCCTTGGGAACTTGCTAAAAGCTTTGACGGAGCAACAGTTTTAGGAACTTTTATCGATAAGGATCAATTTGATGATTTACAAAATATATCGTTTCAGTTAGTTAAAAATGGAACAGTTGTTCAAAACGGAAATACGCAGGATATGTTGTGGCAAATTGATGAGCTGATTGCTTATGTGTCGCAATTTTTTACGTTGAAAACCGGCGATATTATTTTTACAGGAACTCCGGCAGGTGTTGCAAAAGTAAATCCCGGTGATGAATTAGAAGGTTTTCTGGAAGACCAAAAACTATTGAACGTAAAAATAATGTAATGAAAGCGGCAATTGTAACCATTGGCGACGAATTATTGATTGGACAAGTAATTGACACCAACAGCGTTTTTATTGGTAGTATGTTAGAAGAGATTGGTTGTTCGGTAGTTGAAAAAACTTCGGTCTCTGATACCGAAACAGCTATTTTTGAAACGATGAGCCGCTATCAAAATCAGGTAGATTTAGTCATCCTTACCGGAGGATTGGGACCTACAAAAGACGATGTAACCAAAAAGACGTTTGCCCGGTATTTTGATGATGAGTTGGTTTTAAACAAGGAAGTTTTTGCTCACGTAAAGCAAATGATGGAAAGTTTTTATCAACGACCAATTTCTGAAATGAATATCCTGCAGGCTTATGTTCCTTCAAAATGTACTGTGTTGTTTAACGAAGTTGGAACAGCACCGGGAATGTTGATGATCAAAGAAAATACGACCTTTGTTTCGTTGCCAGGTGTTCCTTTTGAAATGAAGTATTTAATGACTGAAAGGTTGGTACCTTATATAAAGGAACGGTTTAAGTTAAATGCTATTGTTCACATTACTGTTTTAACTGCCGGAATAGGGGAGAGTTTGCTGGCAGAGAAGATCGCTTTATGGGAAAACAGTTTGGCAATTCTTGGAATAAAACTGTTTTATTTACCTCAGTTTGGAATGGTGCGTTTACGTCTGAGTAAAACAGGAGTCGATGCAATACAGATTAAAAGTGAAATGAACCAAAAAATCACCGAATTAGAAATGTTGATTCCTGAATTCTTTATTGGTGTGTCCGATGCTGCCTCTTTGTTGGAAGAAGTTTCCCGTTTGCTGAAAAATCAAAAACTTTCCATAGCTACAGCTGAGAGTTGTACAGGTGGAAACCTTGCTCGGGAATTGACTTCTTTAGAAGGTTCTTCTGAATATTATAAAGGTAGTGCGGTAACGTATGCGACTGAATCAAAAGTGGTTGTTTTGGGGGTAAAACAAAAAACCGTTGATACCTTTAGTGTGGTAAGTGAAGAAGTGGCAAAGGAAATGGCAATTGGGGCAAAGAAATTATTTCAAACCGACATTGCTGTTTCCACGACAGGAAATGCCGGACCGTTAAAAGGTGATTCGGATAAAAAAATAGGAACAGTTTGTATTGCAATTGCTACAGCGGAGACCACAAAAGCGTTTACTTTTGATTTTGGACAGCCGCGGTCAAAAGTAATTGAAGCAGCAGTACATAAAGTTTGGTTTTTATTGTATAGATATTTAAAAAATAAGGAGTAAAGTTTGTATAAATAAAAATTTATGCTTTAATTTGCACCCTGATTTTAAAAGTAAGAAATAATGTCAAGAGTTTGTCAAATTACAGGAAAGCGCGCGATGGTTGGGAACAACGTATCACACGCTATGAACAAAACTAAGAGAAAATTTTCTGTTAACTTAGTGAAAAAGCGTTTCTACATCGCAGAAGAAGACAGATGGATCACTTTAAAAGTATCTACATCTGCATTAAAAACAATTAACAAAAAAGGTATTGCCGCAGTTTTGAAAGAAGCTAAAGCAAACGGATTATTGAAGTAATTCAGTTCACCATTAAAATTTTATCAAGATGGCAAAGAAAGCAAAAGGAAACAGAATTCAGGTAATTTTAGAATGTACTGAGCATAAAGCAACTGGATTACCAGGTACATCACGTTACATTACAACAAAAAACAAAAAGAATACTCCGGATAGAATGGAAATCAAAAAATTCAATCCTATCTTAAAGAAAGTAACAGTTCATAAAGAAATTAAATAATTTTTGAGTCATGGCAAAGAAAACCGTAGCAACGCTAAGAGGAGGTTCTAAGAAATTAACCAAAGCTATAAAAATGGTTAAATCTCCAAAAACAGGAGCTTACACATTCGTAGAGTCAGTTATGGCTCCTGAATTAGTTGATGATTTTTTAGCAAAAAAATAATCAACCCATAAAAAGCATTAAGAAAACCATCTAATTTTTTAGATGGTTTTTTATTTTTCGTTACATCTGATATTTATCAGAAAATAATTTAATTAATATCAGTATATTTGTTTGGTAAAAAATAGAAGCTATGAGTTTTTTTAAGCGTTTGTTTTCGTCGGAAAAAAAAGAAACATTAGACAAAGGATTGGAAAAATCCAAGACTTCCTTCTTTGATAAATTGACCAAAGCAGTTGCGGGAAAATCAAAAGTCGATGATGAGGTTTTGGACGATTTGGAAGATGTTTTGATTTCTTCCGATGTGGGAGTAAATACTACTTTGAAAATCATCGACCGAATTGAAGAACGTGTTTCCCGTGACAAATATTTGGGAACCGATGAGTTAAATAAAATCCTCCGCGAGGAAATTTCGGGATTATTATCCGAAACACAATCGGGAGAAGCCACCGAATTTGAAATTCCAAAAGATAAAAAGCCCTATGTCATTATGGTTGTGGGGGTAAATGGTGTGGGAAAAACCACTACCATTGGAAAACTGGCTTATCAGTTCAAAAAAGCCGGACACAAAGTAGTTCTTGGTGCTGCAGATACATTTCGTGCAGCAGCGATTGATCAGTTACAAATTTGGGCAGATCGGGTAGATGTTCCCATTGTAAAGCAACAGATGGGTTCCGACCCCGCTTCTGTGGCATTTGATACGCTGGAATCGGCTGTGTCTCAAAATGCAGATGTGGTCATTATTGATACCGCAGGGCGATTGCACAACAAGATTAACTTAATGAACGAGCTCACTAAAGTAAAACGCGTGATGCAAAAGGTAATTCCCGATGCGCCACACGATGTGATGCTGGTTTTAGATGGATCTACCGGGCAAAATGCTTTTGAGCAAGCCAAGCAATTTACCACGGCAACCGATGTTTCTTCACTGGCGGTTACAAAATTAGACGGAACGGCAAAAGGAGGCGTGGTCATCGGTATTTCGGATCAGTTTCAGATTCCAGTCAAATATATTGGAGTAGGAGAGGGAATAGAAGATTTACAGGTGTTTAATAAATACGAATTCGTGGATTCATTCTTTAAATAAATGAAAAAAATAGCAAGCTTAATTGTCTTTACAACAATTGTAATTTCCTGTTCTAAATCTGTTTCTGAACAAGATTTACAACATCTAAACGGTTATTGGGAAATCAGCGAAGTAAAGACACCTGATAACGATACCAAAGTGTATCAATCCAATAATAATGCAGATTATTTTGTACTGAACGATCAAAACGGCACGCGTTCAAAGGTTGTGGTACAATTAGATGGAACCATTCAGAGCAATGGAATCCATGAGAACTTTACCGTTAAAGATTCTGTCGGTGCACTTTATCTGAAATATCAGACCGAATTCTCTCAGTGGACAGAAAAAGTAGAACAATTGACCGAAGACGAGTTAATCATCATCAACGATAATAATATCAAGTACATTTACAAACGATTTACGCCGATAACAATCAATGAGTAAAAAATTCAATCCCAATAAACGTATGCACGAAGAGTCATCGATCCAGGATGTTTTAGGAACGATGATTCAGGGCTATAATCTGGAAAAAGGGTTTGATAAAGTAAATGTACGAGATGCCTGGATCCGGCTTTTGGGACCGGGAATTAACAGTTACACCACACAGATCGAGTTGCGCCGGTCAACGTTGTTTGTATCTCTTTCTTCGGATGTTTTGCGTGAAGAACTCAGCTATGGCATCGACAAAATTATCAGAATGATCAATGAAGATTTGGGGAAAGAAGTTGTTACTAAAATTATTTTGAGATAAAAGATGTTAATTTTGTAGATATTGTTATGATATGTGTTTTTTTAGTTGTACATTTCGACTAAAATCCAAAATATTATAAAGATATGAAGAGAAGAATACTATTATCGGCAGTGCTTTTATCGTCTTGTTTTTCATTTGCACAAACATTTCAAAACAGAGCTGCCTTTTGGGTAAAGCCTGACAAAGCACAAAATTTAAAACAAACGCTCAATAAAAATGTGGCGTTGAACCAAAACGTTTCTCAGTCATTGACGACAGCTATTGGCGAGGGAGCGTCTAATTTTTATGTTGTTTTTAAGTCAGAAGACAATGTAGAAAAAGATTTGCTTGATTTTACGTTTACCTGTTATCAGAACACGGTTACCACACACAATATCAATTACCCCGATCCAAATACTGTAGATCTAAAACGCAGAACGGGAGCGATTGTCAAATACGGATTTGATTATCCGAATGCGGCTGGCGACAAAAATTATGTCACCATTGCAGATCAACCCAACGATTTAACCGATGTTTATGAAGTGATTTATGTCAACGATGCGTTTTCTGATTTAGACCATCAACAGATTCAGACGTATTTATCGCTGAAATACGGAATTTCCTTAATCAATACGGCAAATTATACAGATTCGAATGGGAACAGCCTTTGGAACAGCGGATTGAATGCTGCGTATAATATGCATATTACAGGAATTGGTCGCAGTGATTATTTTGGATTGCACAAAACAGAAACAGTAAATTCGGTAGATAAACGTCTGGAAATTTCGTCCAACGGTTTTGCGAACAACGAATACTTACTTATTGGAACCACCAATGAAAATACCAACTGGATTAAAGAAGGAGACACAGAGTTGTTGAACACTTCCTGGTTGGTTCAGACCAATACTTCTTCGAATTTAACCACATTGAGGTTTAATACTGAAGGCAATTTACATCAAAATGGTGTATATGAGCTTGTTGTAAATCCGACTGCTTCGTCTTTTATGATGGATGAAAACGTAATCCGTTATCAGGGAAAAATTGAAGGAAATCAATTGGTTTTTGAAAACATATTGTTCGATGCAGATAGCAACGGTTTTGATACCTTTGGAATCAGTTATTCTGCTAAAGCAAAAGAAGTTTCACAGCCTGAAATCGTCAATAATTCGGAAGTGAATGCCTATCCAAATCCAACAAATTTAAACGAAACAGTAACAGTTACCTATCGTTTTGACAAACCAACCAACTTGAATATACACGTTTTTACGGTAGATGGCAAGTTCATCGCTAAGAAAGAAGCCAATAACACAACGGGATATCAATACGAAACCTCGTTTAATGCTTCAGGCGTTTATCTGATTGTTTCTACCTATGGCGGTCAGGTAACTACAAACCGTATTATTGTAAAATAATTTTTAGAAATAAGAATAAGGGAAATAAATCTGTTTTTCTTTAGTTTTCTTCATTGTCTTTTATTTGACTGTCAGTGAATTAACTATTATTTCGCTTTTCTTCAATATACTTTATTACTATATTTGTTGTCAATTTTGTACACCTCGATCTTGAGAAAGG
>DATGMY010000319.1:0-11222 GCA_035307005.1 Flavobacterium sp.
TTTTTATCTTTGTCTAATGCTACAAAAGTAAATTCGCCATTAATTGCCAGATAACGTACATCACTGTACATTTCTTCGATATAAATTTCAACAGAAACTTTCAGACTTTTGTTGCCAACATAGGTAACTTTCCCTATTAATTCAACTATTGTACCGGCAGGGATTGGCTTGTTAAAGTCAATTTTGTCAGATGAAACAGTTACCATAATTTGGCGGGAAAAGCGAGTAGCTGTAATAAAAGCCACTTCGTCCATCATGTGCATGGCAGTTCCTCCAAAAAGTGTATCGTAATGATTGGTTGTATTTGGGAATACCGCTTTAAATATGCAGGTTTCCGAGTTTTTGATTCTTTCTTCTAATGTCATAAATAAAATTATTTTTAAATGATTATCGGAAAGCCTGTACCAAAGAGAATGTATCAACCCTTCGTTAGTTCGAGCCTGTCGAGAACTTATAAAACAACTTCTCGATATGCTTCACTGTGTTATGCTACTCGAAGCGACGTCTTATCTATACAATAAGTCTACTAATATACTTTGGTACGAAGTTCCAGATAGTCGTTTACTTTTATTAAGCTTCACAACTTGTGCAGGTAACTAAATTGTTTACAAATTCTTTTGAAACACTTTGGCTGCGTTGATAATACAAGGTTTTTACGCCTAATTTCCAGGCTTCGATCAATAATCGGTTGACTTCTTTTATCGGAAGGTTCGATGGAATATTGATGTTTAAACTTTGTGCCTGATCAATGTATTTCTGACGGATTGATGCCTGCAGGATGATTTCGTACTGACTGATTTCTTTAAAGGTTTTAAAGACATCTTTTTCTTCCTGAGTCAACTCCGGTAAATGTTGCACGCTACCGTGGTTGAGCATAATGCTTCTCCAGGTTTCTTCGGTATCAATACCTTTTTGTTCTAAAAGATTTTTTAAGTACTTGTTTTTGCGCATAAAGTTTCCTTTAGCCAAACCTGCTTTGTAATAATTACTGCTGAACGGTTCGATTCCGGGAGATGTTTGTCCTAAAATTGCCGATGAGGAAGTAGTAGGAGCAATAGCCAGCAAGGTGGTGTTTCTACGTCCGTAACCTTTTAAAACCTGGGGTTCTCCATAAATTCGCGCCAAATCTTGAGAGGCCTTTAATGATTTTTCTTCAATTTCTTTAAAAATTTGATTGGTTAGCATTTTAGCTTCCAAACTTTCAAACGAAATCATGTTTTTTTGCAGGTACGAATGCCAACCCATAACGCCTAATCCTAATGCACGATGGTTTTTGGCAAAATTATGAGCAGATTGCAGATAATAGTTTCCTTCGGTTTTAGCAATAAATTCGCTCATTACTGCATCTAAAAAATACGTGGCTAATTTTACCGCTTCGGTATCTTTCCATTCGTCGTATAATTCCAAATTCATTGAAGACAAACAACACACAAATGATTCATCTTTAGAGGATGGAAGAGCAATTTCCGAGCACAGATTACTTGCATAAATCTGCATTTCTTTATCTTTATATACTTCAGGCTTGTTACGATTGACGTTGTCGGTAAAGAAAAGATAAGGCAACCCTTTTTGCTGACGGCTTTCCAATACCTTAGCCCAAACTTCACGTTTTTCACGGTCGCCATCAATCATATCCTGCATCCAGTAGTCGGGAATACAAACTCCGTAAAACAAATTCTGAATGGGGTTTCCAATGTTTTTAATATCTAAAAACTCTTTAATATCGTCGTGGTCGATGTCTAAATAGGCAGCAAAAGCCCCACGGCGCACACCACCTTGTGAAATAGTGTCCATTGCTGTATCAAACAATTTCATAAAACTTACGGCTCCGCTGCTTTTTCCATTATCGGTTACGGCACTGCCGCGTTCACGCAATTCACCAAAATAGCCCGATGTTCCACCGCCAATTTTGGTCTGCATAATTACTTCGCCTAGTTTGTGGGTAATTCCTTCGATATGATCGGGTACGTAAACGTTAAAACACGAAATCGGCAAACCACGTTCGGTCCCCATGTTTGCCCAAATAGGTGATGATAAACTCATCCAGCCTTTTTCGATCATTTCAATAAAAGCTTCGGCTAATTCGGGTTTGTATAATCGTTGTGCTGCCGCAGTTGCAACACGTTCTATTGCTTTTTGGGTGGTTTCGCCTTTTAAAAGGTATCCACGGTTTAGTATTTGCTCACTTTCTTCATTGAGCCACCATAATCTTTCCATTTTTTTAGTTTTTTAGCCAATGGTTAATTACTTTAATATATTTTGTTTAGCAGCGTCTAAAAGTTTTTTAAAACAAATCGTCTGCAGTAATACTTTTGTCGTGTTTGGTGTAATCGACCGGACGCTTGGCAAAGAAATCGTCTAAACTGTTGGCGAAAATTTCTTCTTCAAACCAAACCATTGGCTGATATTCTTCGTCCGACACAAAAAAAATCTTTTTCATTCCGATCTTTACCAGACTTTCATCTAATCGGAATTTCATAAAATTCAATAAATTGTTTTTAGAAATAGTCTCTAATTCGCCAAATTCAAAAATCCAGTCTAAAATTTCACTTTCAATAGCGATGGATTCTTGCACAATTTGGTTGATCTCTTCCACAGTTGCTGCATCAAAATAATCAGGAAATTCTTCTTTGATTTTATTGATGATATAGATGCCTGCATTGGCGTGAATTTGCTCATCTACCGATGTCCAGGCAATAATGTTGCTCACATTTTTCATAGCGCCTTTAAAGCGGGTAAATGACAAAATAATGGCAAACTGACTGAACAATGAAACGTTTTCTATAAGAATGGTAAATAAAATCAGCGATTTAAGATAATCCTTTTTATCTTCGGCTTTTGAGTGTTTCAAGGCATTTGACAAATAATCGATACGTTTCTTTATAACCGGAATCTGAATAACATTTTCAAAGGCATTATTGTATCCTAAAACTTCCAGCAAACGGGAATAGGCTTCAGAATGACGGAATTCACATTCGGCAAAAGTACTTCCCAAACCGTTAAATTCGGGTTTTGGCAAGTGTGTGTACAGATTTCCCCAAAAGGTTTTAACATTCACTTCAATTTGTGCAATAGCCAACAAACTGCGTTTCACGATTTCCTGTTCAATTGGTGAAAGGTGTGAGTGAAAATCTTGAATGTCGGCAGTAAAATCTACTTCGGAATGTACCCAAAACGATTTGTTGATAGCGTTGGTAAACTCTAAAATTTCAGGGTATTCAAAAGGTTTGTAATTAATACGTTTAGTGAAAATACTCATAACTTAATTTTTTTATATGGAACAATAGAAGTAAATTTTAAAGAAGGCATCCATATAAAAAGAAGTTCTTAGCAATTTACTTTAAGTGCGAAAGCAACGCTTTTTTTACAAGAGGTCTGACTCATAAGGAACGAAATCTTATTTACAGTTGCGCAACAGTTCAAGGTTTTCACTTGATTCTCTTCGTTGTAAAAATCTATTCAAAAGTATTGTAATTAATTTAATTTTTACTCCGATTTAAACGATAAGTTATGAACAATTTTTGTTGATAATATTTTTAGATTGTTTAATGATATTTTGATTAATTTATTTTTTAATATGAAAAATATTTTTATTTTTTGTAAACTTTTCTACTGTTGTAAAAATGTAATGTTCTGTAAATAAATTTATTAGTTTATTTTATTTGCAAACTTTTTAAGTTTTACAGTTATCAACCTTTGTTAATAACTTTTAAAATATTTTTATTAAAATTATTTTTTATCAAATAAAAGTTCGTATTTTTATGATTGAAATTCATAAGACAAAAGGATGATTTACTTTGTTGTTTTTGAATTGATTAATAGATATAGAAATTTAAAAAATATGTTATGGAAATAGAAACAGAGGTTTTGGAAGCAAAAAGAACCTATACAAATGAAGAGGCGGTTAAAGCATCGACAGAATATTTTAAAGGAGATGTTTTGGCGGCAACCGTTTTTGTAAATAAATATGCCCTGAAAGATTCTGACGGAAATATTTATGAAAAAACACCGGACGATATGCACCGCCGTATTGCATCGGAAATTGCGCGCGTAGAATCTAAATACGCAAACCCAATGACCGAAAGTGAGCTTTTTGATTTAATAAAGAACTTCACCTACATCATTCCGCAAGGAAGTCCGATGACCGGAATCGGAAATCCATTTCAAATAGCTTCACTGTCAAACTGTTTCGTAATTGGAAACAACGGAGAAAGTGATTCTTATGGCGGCATTATGAAAATTGATCAGGAACAGGTTCAGTTAATGAAACGCCGCGGTGGAGTAGGACACGATTTGTCGCATATCCGCCCGAAAGGTTCGCCGGTAAAAAACTCGGCATTAACTTCCACAGGGCTGGTTCCTTTTATGGAACGCTTTTCCAATTCAACCCGTGAAGTAGCGCAAGACGGTCGCCGGGGTGCATTGATGTTGTCGGTTTCCATCAACCACCCGGATGCTGAAGGATTCATCGACGCAAAATTAGAACAGGGAAAAGTTACCGGAGCAAACGTATCGGTTCGTATCGACGATGCGTTTATGAAAGCCGTTCGAAACAATGAAACATACATCCAGAAATATCCGATTTTTTCACAGAATCCTAAGTTTTCAAAAGAAATGAATGCTGCCGATTTATGGAAAAAAATTGTGCATAATGCATGGAAATCTGCAGAACCGGGTATTTTGTTCTGGGATACCATTATTCGCGAGTCGCTACCTGATTGTTATGCCGATTTAGGCTACAAAACATTATCTACCAATCCTTGTGGAGAAATCCCTTTGTGTGCGTATGATTCATGTCGTTTACTGGCAATCAATTTATTCTCTTACGTAGTAAATCCGTTTACGAAAGAAGCTTATTTTGATTTTGAATTGTTCAAAAAACACGTGGCTGTGGCACAGCGTATGATGGATGATATCATTGATTTGGAATTAGAAAAAGTTGATACCATCATTCAAAAAATCGACGAAGATCCGGAAGAAGCAGAAGTAAAACGTATCGAACGCAACTTATGGATCGAAATCCGTAAAAAAGCAGAAGAAGGTCGCAGAACAGGAGTTGGAATTACAGCAGAAGGCGATATGCTGGCAGCTTTGGGAATCCGTTATGGATCTAAAGAAGGAAATGAGTTTTCTGTAAAAATTCATAAAACACTGGCATTGGCAGCTTACCGTTCATCGGTTGAATTAGCAAAACAACGTGGAGCATTCTCTATTTACGATGCAAAACGCGAAGAAAACAATCCGTTTGCCTTGCGTATCAAAGAAAATGATCCCGAATTGTATAACGACATGCAGGAATACGGTCGTAGAAATATTGCTTTGTTAACGATTGCACCAACAGGCTCTACCTCTATTTTATCGCAAACCACTTCGGGAATCGAGCCGGTTTTTATGCCGGTTTACAAACGCCGCAGAAAAGTAAATCCTAATGATAAAGATGTTCGGGTAGATTTTATTGACGAAGTTGGCGATTCGTGGGAAGAGTATGTGGTGTTTCACCATAAATTTAAACTATGGATGGAAGTAAACGGAATAGATACTTCAGTTAATTATTCTAATGAAGAAATCAACGAATTGATTGAAAAATCGCCTTATTACAAAGCAACATCAAACGATGTAGATTATTTAAGTAAAGTAGAAATGCAGGGTGCGATTCAAAAATGGGTAGATCATTCAATTTCTGTAACCATCAACGTTCCTAACGATGTAACCGAAGAATTGGTTGGTCAGTTATATATGAAAGCTTGGGAAGTTGGCTGTAAAGGTGTAACGGTTTACCGCGACGGATCTCGTTCAGGTGTTTTGATTTCTAACGATAAAAAGGAAGAACCAGCCAAAGAAACAACTGCCGCTTTCCCGACCAAACGTCCGCAAGTTTTAGATTGCGACATCGTTCGTTTTCAAAATAATAAAGAAAAATGGATTGCGTTTATCGGAAAAATTGAAGATCGTCCGTACGAAATTTTTACCGGATTGGCAGATGACGAAGACGGAATCTTGCTGCCTCGTTGGGTAAACGATGGTTTCATCATTAAAAACCGCGATGAAAAAGGAAATTCGCGTTACGATTTCCAATACGTAAACCAACGTGGGTATAAAACTACCATTGAAGGATTATCGTATCGTTTTGATCCGGAATTCTGGAATTACGCAAAATTGATTTCAGGAACACTTCGTCACGGAATGAACATTGAAAATGTAGTAGATCTGATCAATTCATTACAGTTAGATAACGAATCTATTAATACCTGGAAAAACGGTGTAGCGCGTGCATTGAAACGTTTTGTTCCCGACGGAACAGAAGCTAAAGGACAAAAATGTGCCAATTGTAATTCAACCAATGTAATGTATCAGGAAGGATGTTTAACATGTAAAGACTGCGGATCTTCTAAATGCGGATAATATTAATTCAAAATACTAAAAAAGAGGAACTTTAAAGTTCCTCTTTTTATTTTAAGTTTTTTAAAATATTTGAAATAATGAATGACTAATCTTCTTTATCGTCAATTTCGAGTTTTAAAAGAATTTTTGCGACATCGTTTTCAGCAAATGCCAGTTTTCCGGCAACAAAAACACCTTTATCACCGTCAATTTTGTTGGCAATTCCATAAACGGTAGTTTCATCATCAGGATTAGACATTCCTTCGTAGCGATAAATCTCTTCAATGATAAACTCGGCGGCTCTTTTTAAAATCCGGTCTTCTTCCACATTGTAATCAATGGTATAACCTTTGGCTTTCAATTCCTTTAATGCTTTATCTACGGTAGCATAATGATACATTTTCTTCATCTTTTTTGTTTCCAAGTTACAAAAAAAAATTAAAAGAGCGGTTATTTGCTTAATAAAAGTTTTAAAATCATTATTGTTTGTACTTTTGTAAAAACAATTACGCAATGATTTCTATAGGAACTTTTCATACTTTAAAAATAGACCGTTCTACAAACGTAGGCTTATTTCTTACCGACGGCACACACGATGTGTTGCTTCCAAAAAAATACGTTCCCCAAAAATATGAACTAAATGACGAATTAGAGGTTTTTGTTTATCTTGATCATGAAGAACGTCCGGTAGCCACTACTTTGGAACCCAAAATTTATTTGAATGAATTTGCCCTTTTAAAAGTAAATTATATCAATGAGTTTGGTGCGTTTATGGATTGGGGTCTGGAAAAAGATCTTTTTGTGCCTTTTCGGGAACAAGCAAGGAGAATGACCGAAGGTCATTATTATATAGTCTATATGTATTTGGACGAAAAAACCAATCGTTTGGTGGGATCTTCAAAATTGAACCAGTTTCTTGAAGAAGAGAATATCAGCGTAGAAGTTGGGGAAGAGGTAGATTTGATTGTGACGCATATTACCGATGCAGGGATCAACGTGATCATCAACGAAAAGTACAAAGGATTGATGTATAAAAACGAGCTTTTTGAAGAACTGCGCACCGGAGACCGTATTATCGGATACATAAAAAACATCAGACCTGATGGAAAAATAGACGTTTCACGACAAAAATTAGGTTTTGAAAAAATAGCCGACCATGCCGAAAGGATATTGGAAGAGTTGCGGTTGAACAACGGTTTTCTGGGATTACACGATAAAAGTCATCCGGATGAAATTAAAACGGTATTGGAGATGAGCAAAAAAACATTTAAACAAACCATAGGCAGTTTGTACAAACAAAAAATGATTGAGATCAAAGAAGACGGAATTCATCTTCTTTAAAAGTTAAAGTTTTGGTAATGTAGTTTTTAATCCATAAATTTATTCAGCTATTAAACTAAATATTATTGGATTATGAAAAAGTTTTTACTCTTAACATTCGGTATGGCTGTGCTCACAGCCTGTGGCGGGAAAACGGACTGCAACGAATTATCGGGAACCTACACCACATTTGAAGATGCTCGCAAAGACATTACCAAAGCTGATTATCCTGTCAAAAAAATTCAGTCAACTCCGGAAAGTTCCTGGATCAAAAGGATTGAATATTACAGTTGCGATGGAGAAAAGGGGTATTTGATTATTTATACCACACGATCAGAAGAATATATTCATTCGAATGTTCCTGTTTCGATTTGGGAAGAACTTTCGGCTTCCAAGTCCAAAGGCTCATATTACAACTCCAATTTGGTTAACAGATATGTATTTGAGATTCATCCAAGTTAAAAATTGGTATGTTACTTGTGATATTATCGTTTAAAAAATGGCAATTAATGCCGTAATAAGTGATTATTGCTTAAATTTACGCGATAATATCCAATTAGAATGAAGAAATCCATCTATATATTTTTAGGTTGCTTGTTGTTTAGCTCCTGGGGTGCGCACGCACAGATTGAAGAAACCGATATGGAAGTTTTGGTTATCGACAAATTGTCACGTGCCAATATCATCGAGATCATCAAAAAAGTCCGCAACCAGATGTATAACAATTACGCCGCTGATAACTATCATTATTTAGTGTCGCATCAGGCTACCTTAAACGATACTTCGCAATTACTCAAAAGCGATGTGATTTATGATGTATTAATCAATCTCAAAAACAAAAAAATAAATAAAAGTGTGGTAAGAGATTCCGGAAACAAGATAGAAATGGACACGCTTTTTTTTAATCGTTACAACGGCAACGATTCGCCGATGTATTGGCTTACCGAGATCGTTATTCGCAAATATGTAAATGTTCCTGAACTTGATTTTTTTAATAATTTCAAGGATTATATGTTCGAGCGGAAAATAAAAGACGGTCTTTATACGATTGAATTTTATTCAGAGTTTTTTTATGAAGGCTATTTTCAGTACGACAAGAACTTTAATCTGAAGAAAATGGAATTTGAACTGTTAGAACCTTACTATACAGATCACGGTCAATCGCGCAACGGAAAATTTATGTTTGAAAAAAACTGGGTTTACAAAAAAGAAAAAGTTTCTATCACATTTGGACTCAACAAAGAAGGGAAAAATTATGTGGAAGAATTAAAGGCTTACGAGGAAATAGAAGACTACAATTTTACACGATTTAATTCTTTAGGCGAAGTTTTAATAAAAGATATTGACCTTGACTTTAAAACAAACCTGATTTTTAAGAAAATGTAATCATAAATTGATGTGTTTGTTTGGACTAAACGTAAAAAAAGTGGACTTGCCAAGGCAAATCCACTAATAACCAAAAAAACACTTATGAAAAACTCAAAACTACTTTATAGCTTATAATAATTGAGTTATATCAAATATATAAATAATTTTCAATAAGAACGAAGTTTTTTGAAAAAAAATCGAACGAGGTTATTTTTTTATCAGTCCCAATTCAATGAGCCGTTCAGTTAAAAATTCCCCGGAAGTAATGTCTTCATATTGCCTGGGGTGTTGCTCGTCTATACAGTTTTCTAAACAATTAAGCGGCATCTCTCCAACGGGATGCATAAAAAACGGAATAGAATAACGCGATGTTCCCCACAATGCTCTTGGCGGATTTACTACCTGATGAATGGTTGATTTCAACTTATTATTGGTATGCCGCGAAAGCATATCGCCCACATTGATAATCAATTCATCGTCTGCTGCGATTGCGTCCACCCATTCGCCATCGTGATTCAAGACTTGCAGTCCTTTTCCCTGAGCCCCCATCAGCAAAGTAATGAGGTTGATGTCGCCATGAGCCGCAGCCCGTACCGCATCCTTGGGTTCTTCCGTAATAGGCGGGTAGTGGATGGGTCTTAAAATAGAATTTCCGTTTTTAACGAACGGATCAAAATAAAACTCATCTAAATCTAAATACAACGCCAAAGCTCTGAGGACATACACTCCGGTTTTCTCCAGCATCTTGTAAGCCTTTTTACCGGTGGGGTTGAATTCAGGAAGTTCTTCGACCATCACATTTTCAGGATATTTTGCCTTTAGTTGCGGATCGTTTTCAACGTATTGCCCAAAATGCCAGAATTCTTTTAGATCGGCTGCCGTTCTACCTTTTGCCGATTCTTTACCAAACGAAACATAACCACGTTGTCCGCCAATTCCGGGAATTTCGTATTTTTTCTTCTTTTCGAGAGGAAGTTCAAAAAACAAACGAACCTGAGCGTAAAGCTGTGCTACTAAATCGTCCTTTAAAAAATGTCCTTTCAATGCTACGAAACCAATTTCTTCGTAAGCTTTTCCGATTTCATTTACAAATTTCTGTTTGCGTACCGGATCGTCCGATAGGAAATCACGCAGGTCAACATTTGGAATGTTTTGCATTTGTAACAAATTTTAAAAGCAAAGATATTCAATTTAATGGAGTCTTTCTTTAAAAAAAAGCCGTTTAAAGAACCGGGATAAGAAATTCCGGCTTGGGCAAAAGTTGTTAAAAAAGAACGGTAAATTAAATTAAAGATCAATAAAAATTAGTACTTTTAGCCCACATTAAATACAGTTGTTTCTATGGATCCTCACACGACATTATTGTCAAAAGATTTATTGTTAGACTTATATAAAAAGCTATTAAAACCAAGACTTATCGAAGAAAAAATGTTGATTTTGATTCGTCAGGGGAAAGTGTCAAAATGGTTTTCAGGCATTGGTCAGGAAGCTATTGCAGTGGGAGTAACTTCTGTGCTGCATTCCGATGAATATATTTTGCCAATGCACCGTAATTTAGGTGTTTTTACTTCGAGAAACATTCCTTTAAGCAAATTATTTTCGCAATGGCAGGGAAAAGCCAACGGGTTTACTAAAGGACGCGATCGTTCGTTTCACTTTGGCACACAGGAATATCGTATCGTAGGGATGATTTCACATTTGGGACCGCAACTGGGCATTGCCGACGGAATAGCTTTAGCACACAAATTAAGAAAAGAAAAGAAAATTACAGCTGTTTTTACTGGTGAAGGTGCTACTTCGGAAGGCGATTTTCACGAAGCTTTAAACGTAGCTGCCGTTTGGAATTTACCGGTTTTGTTTATTATTGAAAATAACGGTTACGGACTTTCAACACCCACGCGAGAGCAATATAAATGTGAAAACCTTGCCGATAAAGGTATTGGTTATGGAATGGAAAGTCATATTTTGGACGGAAATAATATTCTGGAAGTCTATACCAAATTGACCCAAATAGCCGAAGATATGCGTCAAAATCCACGTCCGGTTTTAATAGAAATGAAAACATTTCGTATGCGCGGACACGAAGAGGCGAGTGGAACCAAGTATATTCCTCAAGAGTTGTTTGATGAATGGAAAGTTAAAGATCCTATTGC
>DATGMY010000320.1:0-3300 GCA_035307005.1 Flavobacterium sp.
GAACAGCTGCTTCAAAAGCATAAAATAATGGCTATTCGCGAACACGCAGAAGCTGTTAAAAAAGCATTCTATCAGCAATACAACGAATTATTAGACGAAAAAAGAACACAGTTTTTAGAAGAAAATCCCGATGCTTTTGCCAGCGATTTTCAATATGAACTTCCGATAAAAAAACAATTCGATACACTTTTAGACGAATATAGAACCAAACGCAATACACATTATAAATCTCTTCAGGATCAACTGAAAAAAAATCTTAATGACCGGAATCAAATCATTGAAGAATTAAAAGAACTGGTGGATAATACGGAGAATTTCAATACTGCTCTGAAAGATATTCAACACTTGCGTGACCGTTGGAAAGCGGTTGGTCCTATTCCAAAAGACAATTATAATCATGTCTGGAACAATTTCCATTTCCATTTAGAACGTTTCTATGACCAATTGCATTTGGATCGCGAAGCCCGTGATTTGGACTTTAAAAACAATCTGGAACAGAAACAGAAACTCATTGAGCACGCCAGAGAACTTTTGAACGAAACCGATATTCGCAAAGCATTCAGAGAGTTACAAACGCTGCATAGGGTATGGAAAGAAGAAATAGGTCCGGTTTCTAAAGAAATACGTGAAGCCGTTTGGGAAGATTTCAGTAATATTACCAAACAATTGCACGACAAACGCGAAGCGCATCAGAATGAGCTGAAAGCAATAGAAGAAGATAATCTGACAAAGAAAAACGAAATTATTTCCAAGCTTAAAAACCTGATCGACAAAGATATTGCCACACACAGCGAATGGCAAAAAAACATCAAGCAGGTGGAAGAATTGCGGCGCGAGTTTTTAAATACAGGAAGAATTCCAAGCGAAAAAATTGAGGAAAACTGGGGAGCATTTAAAGAAACGCTTCGTCAATTCAATTCTTTGAAAAACAGTTTTTATAAAGACATCAAAAAAGAACAACAGGAAAACCTTTCCAAAAAACAAGCATTGATTGAACAGGCGCAATCACTAAGCCAAAGTACTGATTTTGAAACGGTAACACCGATAATGAAAAAAATTCAGGAAGATTGGAAACACATCGGCCACGTGCCTCGCAAGTATTCAGACAAATTGTGGAAAGAATTCAAAACGGCTTGTAATGCTTATTTTGATCGTTTACACAGCGAGCGAAACAAGGAAATTGAAGTTGAAATGGCAAATTTCGACAAAAAGAAAGCCTATCTGGAAGAGTTAAAATCTTTTGAATTTCAAGGAGATCATAAAACAGATTTGGATGCAATAAAAGCACACATCGAAAACTGGAAGAGTATTGGTTCTGTTCCGCACAACCGACGCCATATCGAAGGTAAATTCAACAAGTTGTTAGATACTTTTTTTGACCAGTTGAGTATGTCTAAAAAGGACGCTGAACTGATTAAGTTTGCCAACCGTATCGAGCATCTGGTAGAAAATAACGATGAACGACGCATACATAACGAAACCATTTTTCTACAACGGAAAATTGATGAGATCCAAAGTGAAATTTTACAATTGGAAAACAATGTTCAGTTTATTTCCAACGCCAAGGCAGGCAATCCGCTGATTAAGGAAATCAACAAAAACATTGAGCGTCACAGAGATGAATTAAACTTATGGAAAGAAAAATTGGTACAATTAAAAAAAATCAACCAATAATGAATAATCGTTATAAAAACCGGAAATTTCCGGTTTTTTTCATTCCAAAAAATCTGATAGCGATAATGAGCATCCTTCTTTTGGTAGGTTGTAAATCAAAAACCGACTGGCGTACCAAATACAACGAAGAAAAAACAACCACCACTAAAACGGTAAGAAAAGCAACAACAGATGCCCCAAAATCCATAGATGATTATGCTAAAATGCTGGATGTGAGCAAAGGATCACTTACCAATGAATACCTCTATTCTTTCATTAGCAATTGGTATGGAACTCCCTACAAATTTGGCGGACAAAGCCAGCAAGGAGTTGACTGTTCGGGGTTTACAAACATTTTATACCGTGAAATTTATAATGTTCAACTTCCGCGTTCCTCAAAAGATATTGCAGTAAACATCAAACGGAAATATACCAAAAACCTGAAAGAAGGCGATCTGGTGTTTTTCTCATTTGGTAAATCCAAAGAAATCAACCATGTGGGAATTTATTTGCACAACAATAAGTTTGTTCATGCTTCCACCTCAAGAGGCGTCATCATTTCAGACCTTACCGAACCCTGGTATGGAAACTATTTGGTAAAATGCGGAACGTATCAGATTGAAGATTAATTTGCTCAAAAGATGTTCCAATAAGTTTATTTTTTTGTAACTTTGCAATCCTAACCACATTGGGGTCGATCGGTTTTGACAGCAGGTGGAATTGAACAGTAAGCATGTCGAGCGCTCATTTACAGCTCGTAAATCTCATAAATGAAACTTTTTCAAACGGCGAAGAAAATTACGCTTTAGCTGCTTAATTCTGAATTATAGTAAGATCAAGCCTTTGTCCTGTTAGACAGGAAAGCTAAATTCTCCTTGGAAGCCTTGATTTATGGCATCCTGTTAAGGAGAACCGTAAAATAAATCTAGGCAGATTAGTGCTTCGGACATCTGTCGAAACCTTAGAAGCTAAGCAAAAAGCGGTTGTTTTTGACCACACTTTTTGTCGAAAATTCAATCAAAAACTAAACATGTAGAAAGCTCTTTGATTGCTTGTTTGGACCAGGGTTCGATTCCCTGCGACTCCACCAAATAAAAACGTATCTAATTAGTAAATAGTTAGATACGTTTTTTAATTTTATTTTCTTGCACACAAATTGCACATCTGTTTGGTAAATTATTTTTCTCTTCTGATTTTTTCGCTAATCAAATCTTTTGTCGATTTTAAATATTACTAAGCAATTAGTTTAAAATCAGCCGGAATAAATAAACCACTATGGACTAAAAGTCCGATTTTAAAGTAGCCACGAATTACACAAATTCACACGAATTATTTTGTGAAAATTTGTGCCATTTGTGGCTTAAACTTTTTAGAAACTAAAGTTGATGCACTAAAAGTGCTTAGTTTTGATCTAAGCAATAATCATTGTATAATGTCGTATTTCAAAATTAGGTAAAATGATATCACAATTTGACTTTAAGAATTTCGACTTACTTATATTAAGACCAATAAAAACATTTAGCAGAAAGTAAAAAATCTACTCAAACGGAATTACTCTTTCTGCCATTCTTTGGTTTCGTTAAAAATATGTGTTAAAATAGCTTCATCTGATTCTGAAAATTCTACACTGCGACGACTCATTACAAC
>DATGMY010000321.1:0-3467 GCA_035307005.1 Flavobacterium sp.
CGGTTATTTCTGGTTTGTGGCTCGTGGCGATGATATGATTATTTCTTCGGGATATAATATTGCAGCTATTGAGGTAGAAAGCGTACTTTTAACCCACGAAGAAATTTTGGAATGTGCCGTTGTCGGACTTCCCGATGAAGAACGGGGAATGCTGGTTTGTGCCAATATCGTCCTGAAAAACAAAGAAAATGCCTGCGATGAATTGGCAAAATCCATTCAGAATTGGTTTAAGGAAAATGCAGCTCCGTATAAATATCCGAGAGTGATTAACTTTTTAAACAAATTACCAAAAACCGAAACAGGTAAAATTCAGCGGTTTAAGTTGAAGTAGAAATATGGAAGTAAAAATTGCAACAGATATTGAAACTGATGTTTTTTATTCAATCATTAAATTTTTAAAGAAAAATGATTGGGAACTAATTGCTGAATATAATGATGAAATTTTTGATAAAGGAATTGATTTCGACCTTTATCAATTTAGCAGAAATAACGAAACAATATTATTGGTTTGGAATAATTGGTTTGAAGGAGAAATTAAGGCAAGAACAGAATCATTAAATGAAATCGCTGAACATTTTAAAATCATTTTAAAATTTGGAGAACCTGAATATTTACATAAACCTGATATTATTGATGAAATGAAAAACTTACTGGAGTTTAAAAATAGCTCTACACAACGAAGTATTTAATCAAAGTTTGGATTTACTAATTTTCAGGAAATTATTTATCTTGTAGGTTTATTAGCTTATTTTAAAAATAAAAGGCTATGGCAAAAGAACTTTCAAATCAAAAACTCAATCTGTTTGAACAGATTAGGCAAACAGATGAAAACGATAATGAATATTGGAGTGCACGAGATTTGTCAAAAGCATTGGAATATTCTGAATATAGGCACTTTATACCTGTTATAGAGCGAGCTAAAGAAGCTTGCCTAAACAGTGGGCAACAGATTACATATCATTTCGAGGATATCCTCGAAATGATAACAACAGGAAAAACAGCACAACGTAAAGTAGAAAGTGTTAAACTTTCCCGTTATGCGTGTTATCTAATAGTACAGAATGCAGACCCTTCCAAAGAAGTAGTCGCTTTGGGACAGACTTATTTTGCTGTACAAACCCGTTTGCAGGAAATCCGTCAAATGGAAGATTACAACCGTTTAACTACCGAAAACGAAAAACGTTTGTTTCTTCGCAATGAACTGGCAAAGCACAACCTACAGTTAGCCGCAGCGGCAAAAGGAGCGGGAGTAATTGAACCGATAGATTATGCCATTTTTCAAAATCACGGCTATATGGGCTTATACGGAGGATTGGATGCCAAAGCCATTCACAAAAAGAAAGGCTTAAAGAAAAGTCAGCAAATCCTTGACCATATGGGAAGTACTGAATTGGCCGCCAATCTTTTCCGCGCTACACAAACCGAAGAAAAGCTAAGACGGGAAAATATAAAAGGAAAGCAACAAGCCAACCGAACCCACTACGAAGTAGGAAAAAAGGTAAGAAAAACTATTAAGGAATTAGGCGGGGAAATGCCCGAAAATCTTCCTACCCCTGAAAGTATCAAAAAAATAGAAAAAGCTCAACAAGCCAAACAGTTAAACCCCAAGAAAAAAGATAAATAATGAACTATTTTATAAAACAAGAAAAATAGGTTCAGCATATAGACTATGCGGGAGTTGTGTTTTACCCAATATTTTAGAGATGCTGAACGCAATCAAAATAATACTGAAATGGAAGAAAAAATTATAAAAACAAATAATATTGAACTTTGTACGGAAAGCTTTGGGAATAAAGATAATCCTGCCATTTTATTAATTGCGGGGGCGACTGTCTCAATGCTCTATTGGGACGAAGAATTTTGTCAAAGATTGGCAGACAAAGGATTTTATGTCATTCGATACGACAACAGAGATGTGGGGAAATCCACTTATTACGAAACGGGTACTACACCTTATGACATTGTTGATTTGACAGATGATGCTATTGCTGTTTTAGACGGGTACAAAATCAAAAATGCTCATTTTACAGGTATGTCGTTAGGCGGGTTAATTTCTCAAATCGCTTCGATAAAATATCCCGAAAGAGTAAAAACGCTTACACTGATGTCAACAGGACCTTGGGGAGACTCCGACCCGACTATTCCCGAAATGGATACCCGAATTTTAGATTTTCACGCAAAATCGGGAACGATTGATTGGACAAATGAAGACAATGTTGTTGAATATATGACTGAGGGTGCAGCCCTGATGAGCGGCAAAAAAGCATTTGACAAAAAAAGATGTGAGCAGTATGTAAGAGATGAATTTAACAGAGCCAATAATTATATAAGTATGTTCAACCACGCTGCATTACAGGGCGGCGAAGAATATTGGAATAAGTTAAACGAAATCAAACAACCGACTTTAATCATTCACGGAACAGATGACCTTATATGGCATTTTAAGCATACAAATGTTTTACTGAACAACATCAGAGATTCAAAATTAATTACGCTTGAAGAAACTGGACACGAACTGCATTTTGAGGATTGGAATACGATTATTGACGGAATAGCCAAACATATAATGAACTCGTTTAAACCTCTTCAGGTATAAAAAACGAAACCCGATAGCTTGAATTGCTTCAGAGGCTAACGGGAATAAGATACAGCAAAGATAAAACAAAAAAATTAAACAGACAACTAAATGATATATTCTGAATTCGAAAATATAATTTCTCCTGCCCGTATGAGCTGTTATCTCAATGCCTGTAATGGTAATACTAAAAAAGCAATGACACTTTACAGGTTGAATTTAAGATTATCACAGGAATTATTAACTGTAATTAGTTGTTTTGAGGTAGCCTTAAGAAATGCAATTAACACACATTGTTTACCTTTGGGTAATGATTGGTTGAGAAACGGAGCTGATACAGGAGGTATTTTTGACAATTACAACTGTAGAACGACC
Source organism: Flavobacterium sp. (assembly GCA_035307005.1). GTDB lineage: Bacteria > Bacteroidota > Bacteroidia > Flavobacteriales > Flavobacteriaceae > Flavobacterium. The sequence goes on from DATGMY010000321.1 coordinate 2,951, forward strand.
GCTAATACTATTAACGAAGCGGTTCGTAAGCTCAAAAACAATTATTCCCATAACAAATTAGTAGCAGAATTAGGTTTTGGATTTTGGAGATATATGTTTGCTTCTCAACAATATCGGGTAACAGGAAAAACACTTTTAAGAATTTTTCCTGCAAAACCAACAAGTACCGCTGCTATTCAATATAATCACACCTATATTTTTAATCAATTAGCTAAAATAAATAATTTACGAAACAGAATTGCCCACCACGAACCAATATGTTTTAGATTAGGAACATCTGTAAAAGACACTGTTTATGTCAGACAACACTATGCACTTATTTTACAGTTGTTTCAATGGATGACAATTGATGAAACGGCATTGTTATACGGATTAGACCATATCAATTCTATTTGTAATAAAATAGACCAACTTTAAAACTTCAATATAAATTAAAAAACAACCTGAATGAACTATTTTATAAAACAAGAAAAAATACGTTTTCAGCATATAGACTATGCGGGAATTGTATTTTACC
>DATGMY010000322.1:0-2782 GCA_035307005.1 Flavobacterium sp.
AAACGTATCATAAAAGAGAGAACGCGAACCATATTGTTTACGATTGTAGTAATCCAAAAGTTCTGCCGCATCAGAAGGCTTGTTTTCATTGATCGGAATTTGTGTGTTGGCACGAATCGGCAACATCAGCCAACAAGAAAACCCAATAAAAATAAACAACAGGGAAAGCACCAATGTATTGGCAAATAATTTTTGCTTTTGTCTTGTGTATTTCAGTCCGAAAACGAACAAAGAAACCACAACGGCAAAAGCGATGATAGATCCCGAATTGAACGGTAAGCCAATCGCATTGACAAAGAATATCTCTGATTTACCAAAGAAAATCATCGTGTAAGGCAACAGGAATCCAAAGACAAATAACAAAACAGCAACTACAAGTATATTGGCAATAATGAAGTTTTTAACGGTAACCTGCGGATATTTTTTGAAATAATATAAATAACCAATTGATGGAATCGCCAGCAATGCCATAAAATGCACCCCAAACGACATACCAATGACTAAAGCAATCAACAACAACCATTTGTTGCCACGAGGTTCGTCTATGGCGTCAATCCAGCGTAAGCCTAACCATAACAGCAATGCCAGCATAAAAGTTGCCATTGCATAAACTTCCGTTTCCACGGCACTAAACCAAAAAGTATCGGAAAACGTAAAGGTCAATGCTCCGATAAAGCTGCTTCCCAAAACAGCAATTGCTGTGTTATTCGTGATATTTTCCGTGTTTATCCGTACAACCTTCATCAAAATATTAGTCGATGACCAAAACATAAACAAAACGGCAAAAGCACTTGACAAAGCGGAAACCATATTGACCATATAAGCCACATTTTCAGGCGATGAAGCAAACATTGCCGCAAAAGCACCAATCATTTGAAACAAAGGTGCTCCGGGCGGATGCCCTACTTCCAGCTTTGCAGAAGTAGCGATGTATTCTCCCGAATCCCAGAAACTTACAGTAGGCTCTAATGTTAAAATATATACCGTAAGGGCTATTAAAAACGCTCCCCAACCGGCAAGGGTATTCCACTTTTTAAAATTGAGTGTCAGCATAATTGTTGTTTTAGTCTTATTTTTGATAAGAACTACAAAGAAAACATTTTTTTTCTAATTGCTGAAAAAGCCTTCCACATATTTTGGAACATAACAACAAACGCGGCTGTTGATGCCGCGTTTGTTTGCTTATTCCAATAGGACAGTATCTTGTTCCGGATAGATTTGCATTTCCCTTGCCATCATTTCCATTTCCTGTTTTCTCTGTGCTTCTTTTTGATCTTGATACATCTTTAAATAATGTTCAAAATACTTTTCAAAAGGCGCAAGTCTTTTACTTAACTGTTCTACTGCAATCATATCTTTGTGCATCTCGCAGTTGTCTATAATCTGGTAGACGGCATTAAAATTCATGATAATTTCACGGACATACTGTTGCTGATCCGAAGGTTTCATTCCTTTATAGAAATTCAACTCTTCTTCTGCTTTTATGTACAATTGGGTTGCAATTTCTGCTGCTTTTTCACGTTCGCCAATTATGTAATACAAATCGGCAAACGGATGATACGAATCATACCCTATACGACTGTCATACGGCGGATAATATTCCATCGGGAAATGATCCATTATTAAATCCAATACTGTTTTCGCTTTTTCTGTTTTTCCTTCCTTTATCAATTGTTCTGCCAACCGGACAAAGTTGATCTTATAAAAAGTACTTTCTCTTCTGGTTTGCGGATCGTGATAAATATCCGGACTTCCAAAATTCCCCCAATACCAATTGGTCACGGTATTGTACATTTTTTCCGAATCAATCGTTCCAATGTTATATGGATCGCCGTTATTTACATTTTCAGCTTTTACCGGTACTAATTTATAAACCAAGCCGTTGAGTTGCAGATAATCTTTTAACCACAGTAAAGCTTCGTCACCGAGATCTCCCATAGAAAAATAAATAGGTCGTTCCCAGTTGTTGTTCGCAATAATATCAAGCATGATAATACGCATACGGTACAAGGCGTTCGCCTCTATATCAATTGGGATTTCAGATACAATCCGGTCGGCAAACTGTGGTGAAACAATACCGTTTTTCAGCACCTTTTCTTTGTCCACCGGCAATTTGAATTTATTGGTTGGCAGGCGGACAATTTCCATTCCGTTTGGCGTTTTTATTTTAGTTTCGGGACGGTCGCTTTTGATATACTCCATAATAGTATCCAGCTCTACCCGTTCATCTAAAGCAGGAACAACAGCTGCATAATACATATTACTTCCGGAATACTGACGGTGATTGAAACGAATTTTTAACGGATCCGATTCATAAGACCGGACTTTCATCTGATCAATGTACCATTCTGACTGAATCAGCATCGTACAAACCACACGTACATCGGTTCGGTAGCCTTCTACTTCCTGCAAGTACCAAAGCGGGAACGTATCGTTGTCAGCTATGGTAAAAATAATCGCGTTTTCGTCCAACGAATCCATATAAGCACGTGCAACAGCTAAAGCGGTGTATTTATCGGAACGGTCGTGATCGTCCCAGTTTTCTGTTGCCATCAATACCGGAGAGGCTAAAAAAGTTGCACTCAACACAACAGGTAAAGCAATTTTCGCATTGAGTTTCTGAGCTAAAAATTCATAAATGGCATACACACCGTAACCTACCCAAATGGCAAAAACCATAAATGAACCCACCACAGCATAATCGCGTTCGCGTGGTTCAAAAGACCGTTCGTTGAGGAATATTTTCAAGGCAAAACTTGTGAAAAGAAACAACGCCAACAAT
>DATGMY010000323.1:0-3894 GCA_035307005.1 Flavobacterium sp.
ACTGTTTTTTAAAGACATCAAGGTGATCAATCGTAAAACGAAAAGAAGTACGTTTCATTAATTTTCAAAAATACTGGTTAATTTTTCCGAAATTTCGTTCAGAAAATCTTTATTCAGAATCCGTTGATTTTCTTTATCAAAATTTTGATTGAATGATGGAAACGTCGCCCAGTCGTATGTTTCGCAACCAAAACGCTCTACAAGTTTTTGCAGGCTCTCATTAGCTCCCAATGCTCCTCTCCTGCCTTCAGAAGTACTAAGAATAAACACTTTCTTGTTTGCAAGAAACTTTAGTTCGGCACGTGACAACCAATCCAGTATGTTTTTAAAAAAAGCCGACAGATTTTGATTGTGCTCGTTGGTTGCCATTAAAATATGCGGATACCCTTCGATTTCCTTTTTCAAAAGCTGAACTCCCGGTGGTGAACCGATTTCTTTTTCAAGATCTTCACTAAACAAAGGAATATCCAACGATTTTAAATCGATAAAGTGATGTTTTAAATCCAATTCTTTTAAAACAGCTTGTGTCAACTGCTTATTGATGGATGTGGACGAATTACTGCCTACCAATACTAACATACCAAAAGTTCTATGTTGTTCAAACATGCTAAATTACTAAAAAAATGGCAACGTACAGTACTTATTTGCTTATGTTTGTTTTAAAAAGATTGGATGTTCCTTTTGCTATCAACCTTGTTTTTTCTTTATTCCAAATCTCGCATTGTGCATTTACGAATTGTTTTCCTCGTTTGATGATCCGGGTTTCTGCTATAATTGTCTGTCCTTTTTTGGCAATAGATAAATAATCAACCACATTGTTGATTGTAGTATAGAAAGCATCATCATTTAGTGTAAACATTGTTGCTCCAATGATATCATCAATTATTGTAGATGTAATCCCTCCATGTAGGTTTCCTATAGGATTGAGCCATTCGGCTCTTATGGTGTATTCAAATTCCAAATGTCCTTCTTCTGCCGAAAGTACCATCGGGTTCAGCCAACGCATAAATGATGAGGGAGAAGCTGTGAACTCTTTCCCAATAAAGGATTGTAATTGTTCTAATCGATCCATCTGTTTAATCTTTTTTAAGATTAAATTCTATTTTCTGATTGTCGGGTAAGTTGTCCAAATGTAGCATTTCCCCATTTTGGTATTCTTTGTAGAGTCGTGTAATATCTTCCATAGAATCACCAATAAATGGTCCGTGTGAAACTACCGAAACATTATGTGGCTGAGCAGCATATAGAATGAAATGTGTTTTGTCTTCTAATGATAAGAATTGAATTTCGCTTTCTGTATGTTGTTCTCTCGGTTTATCTAACCAGCCTGCCTGCCCTGCTTTAATTGTTTTATTTCCGACTTGAACAGTACCGTTTATGACATAAATCAATCCCCTATAACTAACCGGAAGTTCTTGCAGAATAGTTTGATTATTTTTCATTCTGAAATCTACCAAAGTAAGTGGCGTATGATTTTTTAATGGAGAAATTAAACCATTGCTGGTTCCGCTATAGACACGGATTTCGTGGCTCTCGTCTTTAATCGTCGGAACATTTTCCAACAGAATTTTTTGCCAGAAAGGTTGTGCCCATCTTTTTTCAGGGGGTAAAACTAACCACACTTGCAGAATGTGCAAATTTTGTTCAGAAGTAATTTCCTCTGTATGGATGATTCCTTTTCCTGCAGTCATCAATTCAAAACTTCCCGTTTTCCAATCTTTATCGTTGCCTTTCAACACTAAAGTCAGGGTTTCAAATCCTGCATGTGGATGTGCTCCGCCAACAGGTTCGCCACCTGGAAGATTGAGCTTATCGTCCATAAATAAGATGAACGGATCAGATTCCTCATACGGAATACCTTCTAAAACAGCGGATGCACCGTGTCCTGTTCCTAAAAATCCCTGATGCCAACTGCTTTGTGTAATTTTTGATATACTTCTCTGTAACATAGTTTTTTAATTTTTTGTTGGAATTAACCTTTGCCTTAATTCAGGAAAACGAATAAAAGCTGTAATCCACAATACCATTTGAATAATGACTGCCGTCGCTATCGGTTCCTGATGTTGCAGATGCGTAACAATTGCTCCTCCCAAATATGCTACTAGCAGGAGTGTACCCAAAACTCCTGTTCTTGGAATAATGAACAATATCAACGCTATAATTTCAATAATTCCGATAAATTGATAAGTTGTGGCATCCAGTCCAAATGTAGATGCTTGTGCAAGAGCCTCTTCATTCTGAGCAAGTTTCGTAAACGCACTCATGGTGAAAAGAAGTCCTAAAATGATGGTTAATGACCACCCTGTGATTTTAATTGCTTTTTGTGACATTTTTTAATTTAATTTTAATGGTTTAAAAACTATATTTTTCTATAACTTGTAAAATTTTAGGTAAAGCAGTGTCTTTTAATTCCGGAATAGCAGTACCCTCCACTCTGAATGTAGTAATATTGGTAACTCCTATAAAACCAAGTATATTTCTGAGGTATTTTTCTGTAAGATCAAATTCTTTCATTGGTCCGTCAGAATACACCCCTCCGCTTGCAATAGCCAGAAAAACCTTCTTATTCTGCACCAAGCCTTCCACACCATTTTGTGTATAGCGAAAAGTGATGCCTGCACGTACAATGTGGTCTATCCAGGCTTTAAGCGATGATGGGATACTGAAGTTATACATTGGCACATCTATTACAATTATATCGGAAACCATCAGTTCTTTTACTGCTTCATCAGAAAAGGATACAGCATTTTTAAGTTCCCGGGACAGATTTTCGGCAGGTGTTATAAATGAAGTAAAGTGCACCTCATTTAAATGAGGCATTTCATTCTTTGTCAGGTCTCTCACCGTTACACCGGTTTCAGGGTGCTCTGTTTTAATCTTTTCAACAATTGCATTTCCTAATTGAAAGCTTTGGGAATCCTTGCCCTTAAAACTTGTGATTAATCTTAAAATTTTCATCTTTATTTTTTGTTTAATTCTGGTACAAATTTCAGAATAAATACTATAACTTTGTTACCTGTTACAAAAAGGATAGTACTTACAAAAACAATAGTATATGAAACAACATACGATAGAAAGCTGTGCGAAAGCGAAACTGGCAATAAGAGATACACTTGATATAGTGGGCGGAAAATGGAAACTGGTTTTGATTTCTGTCTTGAGAAGTGGCAAAAAGGGATTTAATGAGTTATCGCGGGAAGCCGGGATTTCCCCAAGAATTTTATCAAAAGAACTGCAAGAATTGGAAATGAACGGATTAGTTAACCGGGAAGTTTGCAATACCAAACCTGTTACTGTACAATATGAACTAACTGAATATAGTGAAACATTGAATGAAGTGTTAGGTGCTATGGAAAAATGGGGTTATCAGCACCGACAAAAAATTATTTCAGGAGATTAGACTTGATTTTCATCAGTATTTAAAAATTAGGAATAGCTTCCATAAATAACTGTTGAACAAAAAACACAGGATAATGTCAAGGCAGTAAGTACTGTTTATAAAGCCATAAATAAATTTGATACTAAATATTGAAGAATCAGTTAAACACTTCCTAACTTGCCTTTGAAAAATTTGAAGTTCTATTACGGATAAAATTTTGGTTTATCACACACTTTTTCGTAAGTTAGAGAATCAAAATACCAAGCCTTTATTTAATTTAGGTTAATTGTTTGACACTTGGGGTTTGGTCATCCGATAAAGAAAAATTCTTTAAGTTCTTAATATAAAGTTTCATTTTTAAAGCAAGAAAAATCATGGAAGAAAACAAAAACAAACTGACCAGACAGACAGGTGCTCCGGTTCCTGACAATCAAAACGTACAAACCGCAGGTGCAAGAGGTCCTATGCTTATGCAGGACTTTTGGTTCCTCGAAAAAATGGCAAACTTTGACCGG
>DATGMY010000324.1:0-5025 GCA_035307005.1 Flavobacterium sp.
AGCCGGTGCCTGATAACCAGGATCTTCTACATCAAAACCTCTTGTCGGAAGTTCATCTCCGTAAGGCGGTGTCAATTTTACTTCTTCTCCGTTGTCATTTAACAAGGTATCTGTCAGTGGATTAAAATCTAAACGTCCGGAAATTGCCAGTGCAGCCACCATTTCTGGTGAAGTTACAAAAGCGTGGGTGTTTGGATTTCCATCTGCGCGTTTTGAGAAGTTACGGTTAAAGGAGTGAACGATGGTATTTCTTTCTTGCTTATCGGCACCTTCTCTGTCCCATTGTCCGATACACGGACCACAAGCATTGGTAAATACTTTCGTTCCCATTTTTTCAAAAGCCTCGATGATACCATCACGCTCAATAGTATAACGAATTTGCTCTGATCCCGGGTTGATTCCGAATTCAGCCTTTGGAGTAATATTATTAGCAACAGCCTGGTTTACGATTGAAACCGCTCTGGACATATCTTCGTAAGAAGAGTTGGTACAAGAACCTATCAATCCCCACTCTACTTTCAGAGGCCAGCCGTTTTTGGCAGCTTCTTCTTTCATTTTTGAAACCGGTGTACCTCTGTCTGGCGTAAAAGGACCATTGATATGCGGTTCTAATTCTGAAAGATTAATTTCAATCAACTGGTCAAAATACTGTTCCGGATTGGTGTAAACTTCCGGATCTGCTGTCAGACAAGAAGCTACTTTATCCGCTGCATCTACAACATCCTGACGACCTGTAGCCGACAAGTATCTTCTCATTGAATCGTCGTATCCAAACGTTGAAGTCGTAGCCCCGATTTCAGCACCCATATTACAGATAGTTCCTTTTCCTGTAGCAGACATTGATTTTGCTCCTTCGCCAAAATATTCTACAATAGCTCCGGTTCCTCCTTTCACGGTTAATATATCAGCAACTTTCAGGATTACGTCTTTTGGAGCTGTCCAACCGTTTAGTTGTCCGGTTAATTTTACTCCGATCAATTTTGGAAATTTTAATTCCCAGGCCATTCCCGACATTACGTCCACGGCATCAGCACCACCAACACCAATTGCCAGCATTCCCAATCCACCGGCATTTACGGTATGTGAATCTGTTCCAATCATCAAACCTCCCGGAAACGCATAATTTTCAAGAAGAATCTGGTGAATGATACCCGATCCCGGTTTCCAGAATCCGATTCCGTAACGGTTTGAAACTGAAGATAAGAAATCAAAAACCTCTTTGGATTGTGTATTGGCTACAGCCAAATCTTTTTCTGCTCCGACTTTTGCCAAAATCAGGTGGTCGCAATGAACGGTTGAGGGTACGGCTGTTTCCGCTTTTCCTGCCTGCATAAACTGTAACAATGCCATTTGTGCCGTTGCGTCTTGCATAGCCACTCTGTCGGGAGCAAAATCTACATAATCTTGTGCTCTCCCAAATTTTTGAGAAGGCATTCCTTCCCATAAATGAGAATATAAAATCTTTTCTGAAAGTGTCAACGGACGACCTACAAGCTCACGTGCTTTGTCCACACGTTCAGGCATCGTTTCGTACACTTTTTTAATCATTTCAATATCAAAAGCCATACTTATAAATTGAGTTTAGTTCGTTTATTTTATTTTGTAATGCAAATTTAATCAATTTATTTGAAAATTGAAAATTTTTAATAAAACCTTAATTTCAAGGAATTATTATTTATAATTATTCTATTTTAGTGTATTATCTCTAACGTTTAGAGGATAGCAAATAGAGATAACAAAAAAAATTAAACTTTTTAATTCATAAAAATAGTATTGCCCCTACAAAAAATGCTAAATAAACAAAAAAGCCTTTCTGAAAATGAAAGGCTTTATTTGTTAATTTTTATTCCAGTTGCTTCTGAAGTCGCAATCTTTGTATTCATCACTTATATATATATAAGTATCTTCGATGGTTTTTGAAATCCAGTTGCCAATAATCTCGTTTTGTTTGGATTGTAATGCGGCAAAACGGATTTTCATATAATCGTTGGAAAAATCGGCTAAATGTTCCGGGATCTTATTGGTTACCTGCACAATTCTGTAATACGGAATGGTGGTACCTTCTGTAATCAATGTGGTTTGAGAAACCTCATCTACTTTAAGGTTCGATACCATAGAATATAAGGTTCTGTCTTCCATTCTGTTGAGTTCAAAACGGGTTTCGCCATTTCTGTCGATCAAGACACCACCGCTGTTTCTGGTTTCTTTTTGATGAGAATACTGACGTGCGGCATCAGCAAAAGCAATTTCTTTATTTAAAATTCGGATACGCAATTCGTCGAGCTCTTTTTTAGCTTTATCCATTGCGTCCTGAGAAGGTTTTGGAGAAACAACAAGGTAACGGATTTCCAGATTTTTTCCGTCAATTTTTTCGAGAAGAATCAGATGATAACCAAATTCTGTTTCAAAAGGTCTGGAAACCTCTCCTTCTCTCAGTGAAAATGCCATGTCTTTAAATTCTTTTACAAAAGGAGTCTTCTTGTCCATCACGAAAAAACCTCCTGTTTCCAAAGATTTTCTGTCTTCTGAATAACGATAAACCTGACTTTGGAACGTGGTTTCTCCATTTAAAACTCTGTCGCGAATTTCATTGAGCTGGTCAATAACCGCCTCACGTTCTTCTTTGGTAATTTCCGGTTTTATAACAATCTCTGCCAATTCGATCTCATCACCCACAAGTGGCAGGGAATCTTTAGGAATGTTGTTGTAAAACTGTCGGATCTCCTCGGGAGTAATCGTTATTTCTTCAGTTAAATGATTCTGCATACGACTCGCCAATTGGTTTTGTTTCATAATATCAAAGAAGTACTCCCGAAATTCTTCGTAATTCTTTTTGTTGTAATAACTCACCACCCGATCAACAGAACCTACTTGTTCTACCATCCGATCTATTTGTTCGTCCATTCTGGCATTGATTTCCTCATCAAGAACTACAAGACTGTCCTGAATTGCCTGATGCGTAAACAAACGGGTTTCCAACAAAGTTCCGAATACTCTGCATCGGGTAATGTCTTCCGGAGCATATCCTATCGCACGGGCTTCTATTATCCCGTTGTCTATATCTGAATCCAAAACCACGTAATCGCCCACCACGCCTGCAACGCCATCAATACGCTTTTTTGACGTTTCCTGTGCCTGCATTGTGGCAAAGCTCATTACAGCCAAAACTGCTGCTAAAGTATTTTTTAGAAATGATTTCATATTTTTTGAATACTGTTTTACAAATCGCAACAAAGATACATAGCCACGATTAACTTTTATATTTTTTTAATTTTAATTAAGACTTTTTTTGTGATATTTTGCTTTTAACTGCTCTAAAACAGCTTCGTTGATGTTGATTTCTGCGTTTTCTATCAACCGGGAGGTGTATTCTTCTTCCAGATGTTTTTGATAATCCGACAAAACATTGTTTTTTACTTCATTGTACGCTGCAACCTCTTTTTGTTTTTTATCCCTTACCAGAAAAACATAATAATTTTTATTGTGTTTCAAAACCTTATCTCCTATTTTATCCAGGTCAATGTTTTGCGGAAGTCGTTTATCGTCTAAATAAAAACGTCCCTGATATTTATAAACGATAGAAAAATCGTCTTCATTCAACTGATATTTGCTGCTTAGCAATTTCTGATAGAGCTTGGCATCATATCTCTTTTTGAAAACATAAACTTCTCCAATGAAATAAGCCGGTTGTGAATAACTTTCTTTATGATCTTCGTAATATTTTTGTCTGGCAATAGTATCATTTGCCGAAGGCTGCCACACGTTTTGTTCTAACCATTCAAACAACAGCATTCCTTCTTTGTACTCATACATCGTCTGTGCAAAATCGGGAAAATTCTTTTCCAAATCATTATCGTATTGTTGTTTTAACTTACTAATCGTATAATAATTAAATGCTTTTGCGAGTACTTCTTCATCGGTTTTTACCAATGCGTATTCTTTTGGAAAGCCGTAAATATGTTCCAAAACATCTTTTGTCGTGATTTGCTGCCCGTCAAAAACAGCCAGTATTTTTTCGGTTTGTTCATTCTGTGCTACTTCCGGACGATTGAATAATTCTTCGCGCAACAACAATGCTGCGGCTTCCTTTATGTTTTGATCGTTTTGCTGGAAATGATACCTTTCTTTCAAATGCAGCATCAGGTCTTTTTCCAAGATTTTGGAACGGCTGTCTGATTTGATTCTTCTTAAAAATTCGGAACGGAGCTCTTCTTTGGAAGGCTTATCCTGTATATCGGTTACGGCAACAATATGCCAGCCGTGCTGACTGAAAAACGGTCGGGAAAAAGCTCCTTTTTCATTCAATGCATACACCACGTCCGAAATCCCATCAATAGCAATGTTTCCTTCACGATACATTCCTATAATTCCGTCTTTGTCACGGCTGCTTTCGTCATCAGAAAAATGCAAAGCAGCATCTGCAAAGCGTTCACCTAATTTCAAACGGGCATAAACATTGTCGATCTTTTTCTTTGCCTGAACATCGTTTTCATCTTTTGTTTTTACCAGAATATGAGCTATTGTTTTGAGATCCTGAGTCGGTCTTTTGTCATATACTTTGATTAAATGATAACCAAACGACGAGCGAACAGGCATTGAAATTTCACCAATATTGGTTTGATAAGCCTCCGTTTCAAACGGATAAACCATTCTGAATACGGAAAAATACCCCAAGTTTCCGTTGTTTTTTTTCACGCTTAAATCTTCGGAATATTTTTGTGCAGCTGTTTCAAACGACAAGCCGTTTAAGAGCTCGTCCCGTACCTCCAACGCTTTGTTATAAGCTTTTAAGGTATCGGCAGGGTTGGCGAATTCGGTAACAGCAAACAAAATATGAGAGGCTTTTATTTCATAATCCGACCGCTCTAAAGCTTCCTCAAGCAAACCGTCTAATTTTTTTTCGTCAATAAAATATTTTTCTGCCAATTCTTTCCGGTGTGTCTGGAATTCGTATTCAAAGGAATCTGTTTTGTCGAGTTCCAGCCGGTAGGCATCCTGCAATTTTATTTTATATGTTGTGTACAA
>DATGMY010000325.1:0-4248 GCA_035307005.1 Flavobacterium sp.
TAAACGCATTTTTTATTTTAAATAATAGCTGCAAAGTTACGATATATAACCAGAAAAAGGATTCAGCTTTCAATGATTTTGTAATTTTCTAAAGTTTTTTTCAGAATCTCTTTTATTTTTTCTCTTAATGAGATTGGTTCAATAACAGTAATTTATTGTTCATAATAAATGTTTCGGCAGGCTTGAAGTGACAAAAAAGAGTATATGTTACACAGTTTACAACATATTTTATAGCCAGTTCAGCTTAATCCTCTGCTCCGCAAAATGTCCTCACTTTGCGGAGCAGTTTTACATTAACTGAGTTTTTATTTAAAAGATATTTGTTCTTAAAACTTTACCATAGCATTAATATCTTAAAAGCAATGCAATTTGTATATTTGCACTTTGAATTTTTCTATGCAAAATTACGAAGAAAATATAGAAGTTATCGGCGCCCGCGTCCATAACTTAAAAAATATAGATGTAACCATTCCACGCGAAAAACTGGTAGTTATTACAGGGCTTTCCGGTTCTGGAAAGTCATCACTTGCCTTTGATACCATTTATGCCGAAGGACAACGCAGGTATATTGAAACCTTTGCTTCTTATGCCCGCCAGTTTTTGGGAAGTCTGGAGCGTCCTGATGTAGATAAAATCGACGGATTATCGCCTGTGATTGCTATTGAGCAAAAAACAGTCAACAAGAATCCGCGATCTACCGTGGGAACGATTACCGAGATTTACGATTTTATCCGTTTGCTTTTTGCCCGTGCGTCTGATGCGTATTCTTATGAAACGGGTGAAAAAATGGTCAGTTATTCCGACGAGCAGATTCAGGAACTCATCCTTTCAAATTACGCTGGTCAACGGGTAAATATACTCTCTCCTGTCATTCGTTCGCGTAAGGGACATTATCGAGAATTGTTTCAACAAATTGCCAAACAGGGATTTGTCAAAGTGCGGGTAGATGGCGAAATTCGTGATTTGGTTTCGGGTATGAAATTAGACCGGTACAAAACACACGACATCGAGATTGTCATCGACCGGTTGGAAGTGGATGCTTCGGAACAAACGCAAAAACGTTTGGCGGAAAGCATCAAAACAGCTATGTATCACGGCGAAGATATTATGATGGTGTTGCCTCATCAATCCGAAATACCTCGTTTTTTCAGTCGTCACCTGATGTGTCCTTCTTCCGGAATTTCATATCCTATTCCCGAGCCCAACAGTTTTTCATTTAATTCCCCGAAAGGAGCCTGTCCGGTATGCAACGGTTTGGGAACGATGAACGAAATCAATCTGAAAAAAATCATTCCCGATGAAAATGTTTCAATAAAAGCAGGAGGAATTGCTCCGATTGGCGAACAAAAAAACACATGGATTTTTAAGCAGTTGGAAATCATTGCCCAACGTTTTCAGTTCAGCCTCACCGATGCCATCAAAGATATTCCGCAAGAAGCAATGAATATGATTTTAAATGGTGGCAAGGAAAGCTTTTCCGTGGCTTCTAAAGTTTTGGGAATTACCAAAGATTATAAAATAGACTTTGAAGGAATTTCTAATTTTATTAAAAGTCAGTATCAAGATGCTCCTTCGTCGTCGATCAAACGGTGGGCAAATGATTTTATGGATGAAATTGTTTGTTCAGAATGCAATGGATCGCGCCTGCGCAAAGAATCGCTCTATTTTAAAATAGATGAAAAAAACATTGCTGATTTATCCGCAATGGATTTGGATCAGTTGACAGACTGGTTTACCGCATTGCCTGAGAAATTATCTGAAAAACAAACGGCAATTGCAGCTGAAATTGTGAAAGAGATTTCTACACGTTTATCCTTTTTGTTAGATGTAGGTTTGAATTATTTAGCATTGAGCCGTTCTTCAAAATCGCTTTCGGGTGGTGAAGCACAGCGTATCCGACTGGCTACACAGATTGGTTCGCAATTAGTAGGCGTGTTGTACATTCTGGACGAACCGAGTATTGGGTTGCATCAGCGTGATAATGAAAAACTGATTACTTCCCTAAAGCAATTGCGTGATGTGGGCAATTCGGTTTTGGTCGTTGAGCACGATAAAGATATGATTCAGGAAGCGGATTATGTCATCGATATCGGACCAGAAGCCGGAGCGAACGGAGGGCAAATCATCAGTGCGTCTTCTCCAAAGCAATTGCTTCTGAAAGATACAATTACGGCAAAATATTTAAACGGATCGTTGAGTATTCCCGTTCCGGCTGAAAGAAGAAAAGGAAATGGCAATTCCTTGAAACTGAGAGGAGCAAGAGGAAATAATCTAAAAAATGTTTCGGTAACATTTCCTTTAGGAACATTGATTTGCGTAACCGGTGTTTCGGGATCGGGAAAATCCACGCTTATTAATGAAACCCTGTATCCTGTTTTAAATACACATTTTTTCAATGCCGTAAAAGTTCCGCAGCCTTATGATAAAATAGAAGGTTTGGAATACATTGACAAAGTCATCGGAATTGATCAAAGTCCGATTGGACGAACCCCGCGATCAAACCCGGCGACCTATACCGAGGTATTTTCGGAAATCCGCACATTATTTACCAAAACGCCCGAAGCAAGTATTCGTGGATACAAGCCCGGTCGTTTCAGTTTTAACGTAAAAGGTGGTCGTTGTGAAACTTGTGAAGGATCCGGATTACGCACCATTGAAATGGGTTTTTTGCCCGATGTCTATGTGGAATGTGAAACCTGCCAGGGAAAACGCTTTAACCGTGAAACGCTGGAAATCCGTTACAAAGGAAAATCCATTGCTGATATTTTGAGTATGACTATTGATGAAAGTGTGCCTTTTTTTGAGAATATTCCCAAAATTTACCGGAAATTAAAAACCATTCAGGACGTAGGGTTAGGCTATTTGACCTTGGGACAGCAAAGTACCACTTTGTCCGGAGGCGAGGCGCAACGCATCAAATTAGCTACGGAATTGTCGAAAAAGGATACGGGAAATACGTTTTATATTTTGGACGAACCTACCACGGGACTTCATTTTGAAGACATTCGTGTGTTGATGGAAGTACTTCAGAAATTGGTAGACAAAGGTAATACTGTTTTGATTATTGAACACAATCTGGACGTCATAAAAATGGCAGATTACATCATTGACATAGGTCCGGAAGGTGGAAAAAACGGGGGAGAAGTAGTAGCCAAAGGAACGCCCGAACAGGTAGCAAAAAGTAAAAAAAGTCATACAGCACGTTTTTTAAAGAAAGAGTTGAATTTAAAAAAATAGTGTAATATTTTTGTTTCAGGAAAACGAAGAATTAAAATTAACAAAGAGTATGAAAGATCATTTATCAGAAGACGATTTAAAAATAAAAGAAGTTTTTACACAAAAGTCGTGGAACGAAATAAAATCCAACGATTCGTGGGGGATTTTTAAAGTAATGTCAGAATTTGTAAACGGATACGAAAAAATGGCACGTATTGGTCCTTGTGTATCCATTTTTGGTTCAGCACGTACCAAAAGCGACCACAAGTATTATAAATTAGCAGAGGAAGTTGCTTTTAAAATCAGCAAAGCCGGCTATGGAGTAATTTCGGGTGGTGGTCCGGGAATTATGGAAGCTGCAAACAAAGGTGCACATTTGGGAGGTGGTGCTTCGGTAGGGTTAAACATTGATTTGCCTTTTGAACAACATTTTAATGCTTATATCGACAGTGATAAAAACCTGCAGTTTGATTATTTTTTTGTACGTAAGGTAATGTTTGTAAAGTATTCACAAGGCTTTGTTGTAATGCCGGGTGGCTTTGGTACATTGGACGAACTTTTTGAAGCAATGACATTAATCCAAACTAAAAAAATAGGAAAATTTCCTATTATTTTGGTTGGAACCGAATTCTGGTCTGGTTTGATGGGTTGGATCACAGACGTGTTGTTGGAAAAATACGCGAAAATTTCGCCCGAAGATATGAATCTGATTAAAATTGTTGATACGTCCGATGAAGTAGTGGAAATAATCGATGAATTTTACAAAAAATACAACCTTGCTCCAAACTTTTAGAACCGGCATGGTGTTTTTTAAAGAATGTTTGCAATGTTAGAAACTGTTTAAAATTATAGAGGTCATCAGATGATTATATATTTTAAACTTTGTAAAATCCTTTAACACAACGTTTGTCATTCCGTAGGAATCTCTTATCAGTGCCGGTAAAGATGCTTACAGCATGACAAACATAATGTTAATTTTAAAACACTATTGATTTACAGCGTTGTTTCAACATATGAATTTAAGTTATGACC
>DATGMY010000326.1:0-3551 GCA_035307005.1 Flavobacterium sp.
ACTTTTCTTTCTTTCGTTTATCAGCACCTTTTTACTGATTTCCTGTAACGAGAAATCTTCTGTAAAAGAAGCTCAACCGGTTAGGGAAAATTTAAAATTAGAACTTTCCGAGGCTCAAAAAATCATCGAATTGCCGATGCATTGTCTCTCGGTAGAATATCCCAATAAATTGGGACAAGTATTGAGTTCTGATGAAGAATTAAAAGCACCCAGAGAATTGCGACCTGTCTTTTATGGCTGTTTTGACTGGCATTCCTCTGCACACGGTTATTGGTCCGTGGTGAAATTGGTCAAGCAGTTTCCTGAATTGGATTCCGACAACAAAATTGTTTCTTTGCTCACAGAGGTGTTCACTGAAGAGAATGTAGCTATAGAAAAAGAGTTTTTCGAACAACCACACAACAAAAACTTTGAGCGAACATACGGTTGGGCTTGGTTTTTTAAATTACAGGAAGAATTATATACCTGGAAAGAAAATCCCAAAGCTCAACAATGGTATCAAACATTAAAACCACTGGAAGATGTTTTTGTAGAACGTTATTTGGAATATTTACCCAAATTGAATTACCCGATCCGCACCGGAACGCACGACAATACTGCTTTTGGAATGGCGTTGAGTCTGGAATATGCCGAAACGATTGGGAACAATGCCCTAAAAGATGCTGTCGTAAAAAAGGCAAACAAATTATTTGTCAATGATGAAAATTGCCCGATAACCTACGAACCAAGCGGACACGATTTTCTTTCACCTTGTTTGCAGGAAGCGTGGTTGATGAGTAAGATTTTGCCAACAGCGGAATATAAAACGTGGCTGAACAAATTTTTACCGCAATTGTTTAATCAAAATTTTGATTTAGAAGTTGGAAAAGTTTCCGACAGAACCGACGGGCATTTGGTACATTTAGACGGATTGAATTTTAGCAGAGCAACCTGCTTGTTTCAAATTGCTAAAAAAATACCGGAATTAAACCATTTGAAGCCCATCGCCGAAAAACATTTCAATGCCGCTTTTCCAAACATCTCTAATGACGATTATATGGGCAGTCATTGGCTGGGAAGTTTTGCTTTGCAGGCTTTGGATGCGCAGTAGAATTTGATTTTAAAAAAATATGAAACAATTTATAGCATTTGTTTGGTTTTTAGCATTGTTTACCTCCTGTAAAGTAACTAAAAATGTAGAACAAAACAAGGAAAAATTAACAGGAAAATGGATATTGACAAAAGCAACATTTAGTGATGACTTAATGAAAGACTTTGATAATGATATTCCCTATTTAAATTTTGACCATAAAGAAGGAATTTCAGGAAGTGGTAACAATGGTTGTGTTAAGTTTGACTTTATCGTTGGAGATAAGGCAAAAAACAGAGAAATATCAGTAACGATTATGGAAAAATTTGAGGGTTTCGGACGAATATCCGGACACTGGAGTTTTAATGAATCAGAATTTAAACGTGAACAAAGGTGGAGAGAACGCTGCGAAAAGGTAAAACATAAAGAATTGTCCAAAGCATTAGCAAAATCCATTTCATACAAACTCAAAAAAGATACTATTCTGATTTTTCAATCTAAAGACAGTGAAATAGAATTTCAGAAAGTCATACAAAAAAATGAATGACTCCTCTTTTTCTTTTGAAAGAGACAAATAAAAAAATCCCGATAGGTGAACCTATCGGGATTTTAATTTATTTGAAAAACTCAGATTAGTTTTTACCTTCCATTTTAGCTTTTAATTCAGCTAAAGCGTCGATATCACCTAATGTAGTTTTTTCAGAAGCGTTAGAAGAAGTTTTGTCTTCAGCAGCTTTTACATTTCTTTCTTCCTCGTCACGGAATGTAGCAGTATGAGAAGCTACAACTCTTTTGAATTCTTTGTTGAACTCAATTACTTTAAAGTCGGCAGTATCTCCTTTTTTCAATTTCTTACCGTCTTCTTTATCCAGGTGACGTGTTGGGATAAATGCAACTACATCTTCTTCAAAGTTTATAGTAGCTCCTTTGTCATTCAGCTCAGCGATGGTGCCGTTATGTATCGTACCAATACCATAGGTTTTTTCGTGAGCATCCCAAGGATTTTCTGTCGTTTGTTTGTGACTTAAAGATAACTTACGTCCTTCAACGTCTAACTCCAATACTACAACGTCTAACTGATCACCAACGTTTACAAATTCAGACGGATGTTTGATTTTCTTTGTCCAGGAAAGGTCAGAGATGTAAACCAAACCATCGATTCCTTCTTCCAATTCTACGAAGATTCCGAAGTTTGTAAAGTTACGAACTGTTCCTGTGTGTTTAGAACCTACAGGGTATTTAGAAGTAATGTCGGTCCATGGATCGTTTGACAATTGTTTGATACCTAAAGACATTTTACGTTCTTCACGGTCTAAAGTCAAGATAACAGCTTCTATTTCGTCACCTACTTTAACGAAATCCTGAGCAGAGCGTAAGTGTGTTGACCATGACATTTCAGAAACGTGGATCAATCCTTCTACGCCTTCAGCTACTTCGATGAATGCACCATAATCAGCTAAAACAACTACTTTACCTTTAACTTTGTTACCAACACTTAAGTTTTCATCTAAAGCATCCCAAGGGTGAGCATGTAATTGTTTTAAACCTAACTGGATACGTGTTTTCTCATCGTCAAAATCTAAGATTACAACGTTTAATTTCTGGTCTAATTCCAATACTTCAGACGGGTGGTTGATGCGAGACCAAGACAAGTCAGTGATGTGGATCAATCCGTCAACACCTCCTAAATCGATGAATACACCGTAAGAAGTGATGTTTTTAACAACACCTTCCAATACCTGACCTTTTTCTAACTGACCGATGATTTCTTTTTTCTGTTCTTCGATATCAGCTTCGATCAATGCTTTGTGAGAAACAACTACGTTTTTGAATTCGTGGTTGATTTTCACTACTTTAAATTCCATTGTTTTGTTTACGTACTGATCGTAATCACGAATAGGTTTCACATCGATTTGTGAACCCGGTAAGAACGCTTCAATTCCGAAAACGTCAACGATCATACCACCTTTAGTTCTGCATTTTACAAATCCGTTTACGATTTCTCCTGTATCATGGGCAGCAATAACGCGATCCCATGCTTTGATGGTACGTGCCTTACGGTGAGATAACACTAATTGTCCGTTTTTATCTTCTCTTACGTCGATTAAAACCTCTACTTTGTCACCCACTTTAAGGTTTGGATTGTAACGGAATTCGTTTAAAGAAATAACACCTTCAGATTTAGCGTTGATGTCAACGATAGCATCTCTGTCAGTGATTCTTACTACGACACCTTCCACTACCTCTTCGTCGCTGGTTGAGATGAACGTTTTTTCTACTAAATCTTCAAATTCTTTAAGGTTAGAAGCATCTACTGCATCAATACCATTTTCGTAGCGATCCCAGTTAAAGTTGTCTAAAAATTCCTGTGTGTTTTGTGTTTGTTCAGACATATCTGATCATAAATTTGTATTCTGTTTTTACGGATTGTTTCAGAAGATATAACAGAAGTTTGTTATTGTTTATGTTTCAATTCTTTAGC
>DATGMY010000327.1:0-3556 GCA_035307005.1 Flavobacterium sp.
GCGAAACTATAAACGAGCTTTCTTATTGCATTCTAATCATCGTAATATTCTAAATCTCTTTGAGCGATTGCCGTCGGCTCACTATCCTCGGGTTTACCTTCCATATAGATATAGCACTTCACCCAGTTGTTATATTGATCGTACTCGTACCTGTAATAGATAGATTCAGGTAAAGCAATAGAGCTTGCACCTAAATATTGGTACACGCTTTATAAAATCATCTATGTGTGGTATTGAACACGTTACACAAACAATAGTTTTTTACCATAATGAAAACGGAGATATTATTGAAAAAAATTTGTAAGAAATCGACCCAATCAATTGTTACAAATTCTTTAATTACCTTCATTGCTTCCCTGTTGTTCATCGTTAATAAACAACTGAACGTTTTTTACCATTTTCGTCAGAATCTCTTCTTTGTTTTTAGCCATTCCTCTTTCCAGCAACGATATATAGTTGGGCAGCGTGGCACTATCATTGGTCATTTGTCTGGCACCAATATTTACACGAATTCCAATGACGGCTTCATCCGGAATATCTTTAAAAACTGTTGTAAGATTACCTCTCCAGTCAAAATCTTTTAAATCCTGAAAACGGTCGGCATCAATAGTCATTACAACCGTTTTGATTTCATTTACAATTTCTATTTCCGAACGAACTTCCTGTGCAGTGACCTGCTGCATCATCCCGAATACAAACAGACCTGATAAAATCAATTTCTTCATTGTTTTTTATTAAATGTACGACTTTTTCATGTTTCCATAAAAAAATTTAACTGTTTTTATCCTGTTCCAATAGTTTTAATCCGATGTTTTTCATTAGATTCCCTTTATGCTTTTTGATTGTGTACTGTTTAATCCAACTGAAAAAGTATTTTATTTCAGATCTATTTTCCTAAATAAATAAAGAATACCCTCTATATAAAATAAATCAATAAAAATAAATGCTTTTTAACGTGGTAAAATTCAATATCTTCAAAAGAAACACTATCTTTGCACCTATTTTAAAAATTATATGAATAAATTCCAAGAATTAGGATTAAGCGAATTGCTTTTAAAAGCGATTCAGGACTTAGGTTTTGAAAACCCTTCAGAGGTTCAGGAAAAAGCTATTCCCCTTTTATTGCAACAAGATACAGACATTGTTGCATTGGCGCAAACGGGTACCGGGAAAACAGCTGCTTTCGGGTTTCCTCTGATTCAAAAAATTGATCCGGAGAACAGAAGCACACAGGCATTGATCCTATCGCCTACCAGAGAATTGTGTTTACAACTTACCAGCGAAATCAAGCAATATTCAAAGTATGTAAAAGGGTTACATACCGTTGCTGTATATGGTGGTGCGAGCATTACAGACCAGGCTCGCGACGTGAAAAAAGGAGCGCAGATTATTGTAGCGACTCCGGGACGTATGCAAGATATGATTAATCGTAATCTTGTTAATATCAAAAACATTCAGATTTGTGTATTAGACGAAGCTGATGAAATGTTGAACATGGGATTCTATGAAGACATTACCGCTATTTTATCCGACACTCCGGATGAAAAACAAACGTGGTTGTTTTCTGCTACAATGCCCAGAGAAGTAGCCAGAATTGCCAAAGATTTTATGAATGCCCCACAGGAAATTACGGTGGGTCATAAAAATCAGGGCTCAGAAAACGTATCGCACGAATATTATTTGGTGGGTGCACGGGATCGCTACCCTGCACTGAAGCGTATTGCAGATGTGAACCCTGAAATTTTTTCGGTTATCTTCTGCAGAACAAAACGCGATACGCAAGCAGTTGCCGAAAAACTGATTGAAGACGGATACAACGCTGCGGCATTGCACGGAGATTTGTCACAGGCACAACGCGACGGAGTGATGAAAGCTTTCAGAGGTCGTCAGATTCAAATGTTGGTAGCAACCGATGTGGCAGCACGTGGAATTGATGTGGATGATATAACCCACGTAATCAATTACCAGTTGCCGGATGAAGCCGAAACCTACAACCACCGCTCGGGACGTACAGGTCGTGCCGGTAAAACAGGAACTTCTATTGTAATTGTTACACGAAGCGAATACCGTAAAATCCAACAGATTGAACGCAATTTAAAAACGAAATTCGTCGAGAAAAACATTCCAACCGGAATGGAAATTTGCGAAGTGCAGTTAATTCACTTGGCAAACAAGGTAAAGAATGTTGAAGTTGTCGCCGAAATCGATCAGTATTTACCAAAAATTGAAGAATTGCTGAATGATCTGAGCAAAGAGGAACTGATCCGTAAAATGTTTGCTTTAGAATTCAACCGATTCATTCAATATTACAAAAAGAACAATCAAATTGAATCTCCAAAATCTGCTTTGAGTCGCGAAAAAAGCAGTGGATCTGCCAGCTCAGATGGTTCGGTTCGTTATTTCCTTAACCTCGGTTCCAGAGATAATTTTGACTGGATGAGTCTGAAAGATTTCTTACGGGATACTTTGGATTTAGGACGTGACGATTTGTATAAAGTAGATGTAAAAGAAGGCTTTTCTTTCTTTAACACCGATGCTGAACACAGCGACCGCGTTATGGAAATCCTTAACAACCTCCATCACGAAGGACGCCGCGTAAATGTTGAAATCTCTACCAGTGGCGACGGAAGATCGTCTTCCAGAAGAGATCACAACCGCAGAGGAGGTCGAAGTGGTTTTGAACGACGTTCAGACAATTCGGAAAGAAGTCCGGAACGCAGATTCGGAAGAAGAAGCGACAGTGATCGCCCGTTGAGAAACGAAAGATCAAATACACGAGGCGACCGTCCGAGAAGAACAAAATAATTTTGTTAATTATTTTTAAACCATAATACGAACTGTAAAATATCTTGTATTTTTGTGAAGCAATTCCCACTGAAACTATGAGATACTTTACAGTTTTGTTTTTTATATTATATTCATTTCTAACGTATTCACAGGAAAAAAACATCAAAGGTGTGCTTTTCAATGAATCCGGCTATGCTTTGGTACAGGATGCCGATGTCCTGAATCTTTCCAATCTGAAAATTACTTCATCTGCTGCTGACGGTTCTTTTAGCATCCTTGCAAAAATCAATGATACCCTTCATATCTCGACAGATGGTTTTCGTACTCTTAAAATACAGGTTACACCAGAATGGTTTAACAATGGGGAACAACGGGTATATTTATCTGACACTTCTACTGTTTTGGATGAGATGGTCATCAATACTTTAAAATTAACCGGAATTTTGGCGGTGGATACCAAACTGATTGCCTTAGCTGATTATCCTTATTACAGAGATTTCAGTTCCACAGGCTTTTCAGTGGCTTACACCAGAGGTCTGAATCCAATCAGCGGGATTTACAATGCAATAAAACATAAAGATCAGGCAAAAGTATCGGCGATAAAACAGGAAGTGGAATTAATTGAACGAATGAAAACCCGATACGATCGTGAAATGGCTTCTGCATTGCTCAACATAAACAAAGAAGATATTATAAAAGTTTTACAACGTTGCAATCATTCCGAACGTTTTATTTACACTGCAAACGATTATCAGATTTTTAATGCTGT
>DATGMY010000328.1:0-12930 GCA_035307005.1 Flavobacterium sp.
AAATTTTAAACCGGGACTACAAATAGGTGGAACCGTTGAAATTCCTTTAACTTTTTATAAAAAAGTATCTGTGCAGGCAGAGCTTCAATATGCCGTGCAGGGATATAAAGGTAAGGAATACGATCAAATTGATATGGAAACCAAAGAAGTGATAGAAACGTTGAAGTTAGAAGACGTAACGATGCACTATTTGTATCTTCCTATTACCTTTAAATACTATGTAAATACTAATTTTTCTGTAGAGTTAGGAGGGCAGATTGGTTATATGCTTGATGCTAAAGGTCAGTTTGATGCGAATAAATACAATCCTGCCAGAGAGTACTTGTTTATGGCAGATCCGCAGTACCAACAAACATTTTCACAATTAGACAAGGCATTGTTTGAATCGGGTTATAGAAATACCGATCCGGATAATTATTATGAAAAAATGGATTATGGCGTTACAGCAGGTTTTTCTTATTATATGGAAAGCGGACTTTATTTTAATTTCCGTTACTATTTAGGATTGCAGGATGTGTATAAAATAGACAATAGTTATATCAACATTCCCGAGCCGGAACGTATGCCGGGAATGTCAGCTGAGACTTATGAGCTATTGTTGCAGGAAGTCAGATATGTGAACGAACACCTGAATTTTGATCCATTGAAAAACTCATCTATTCAGATTTCTGTTGGATATAAATTTTAAATCTGGTACATTTTTTGGCGTACATTTAAAAAAATAAATAGATTATGAAGAAATTAATGATCGCTGCAATTGCAGTAGTTGGTTTTAGTGTTACAGGTTTAGCACAACAACAAGTAAAATTCGGACCCAAAGCCGGGGTAAATCTTGCAACTATTTCAGGAAATGATGATTCTGAAATGAAAATCGGTTTTCACGTAGGTGCCGTTGCTGAAATCAAGTTCAACGATAAGTTCTCACTTCAACCTGAAGTGTTGTATTCTGCTCAAGGAGGACAGTTAAAAGAAAATAGTGATATCAAGATGAATAACGATTACATCAATATTCCTATAATGGCGAAGTATTACTTTGTTGAGGGCTTTTCTGTAGAGCTCGGTCCTCAGGTTGGGTTTTTAATGAAATCAGAATTAAAAGGAAATGATGGTAGTGTGGATACAAAAGATGCACATAAATCTATTGATTTTGGTGTTGGTGTTGGTTTAGCTTATGATTTGCCAATGGGATTGTTTGTAAATGCCCGTTATAACATAGGATTGTCTAAAATTAATGAAGATATTGAAGCCGGACCAATTACAGTTGAAACAGATGATGTAAAAAACAGTGTCATCCAAATTGGTATTGGTTATAAGTTTGATTAATTACCATAAAAACAGTACTTTTAAACCACCGTTTTACGGTGGTTTTTTTATGGAAAAATATATTGAACAATTCAAATATTATTTAAAGTTAGAGCGTGGTGTTTCAGAAAATACCGTGATTAATTATTTGTATGATTTAGAAAAGTTTCAACAGTTTTTGGGAAACGAAACAGCTGTTTCCGAAGTAGAAGATCATCATATCAGAGCGTTTATTCATTTTGTATCTGATTTTCTCGCACCAACAAGCCAGGCACGAATATTGGCAAGCATCAATCACTTTTTTAGTTTTCTGGTGTTGCAAAATGTGATGGCAAACAATCCGGTAACTTTTATTGAACTGCCCAAGCAAACAAGGAAGCTTCCTATAGTTTTGTCTGTCGAAGAAATTGACCTGCTGCAAAGTTGTATCGATATGAAAACACCGGAAGGCATCCGAAACGATGCCATCATCGAAACAATTTATTGTTGTGGATTGCGGGTTTCTGAATTAACAGATCTGCGTTTGTCAGAACTTTATTTTGACGAAGGCTTTATTCGTGTATTTGGAAAAGGTTCCAAACAGCGTTTTGTGCCCGTCTCTCGCTCAGCGATGAAAAAGATGGAAGTCTATAAGAATGAAATCCGTTCTCAGTTAAAGGTTAAAACAGGTAATGAAGACATTCTTTTTCTCAACCGCCGTGGAGCAAAACTAACAAGAGCGATGATTTTTACCATTATAAAAAACCTGGTAAAGTTAGCAGGAATCCATAAAAATATCAGTCCGCATACGTTGCGGCATTCTTTTGCCACACATCTTTTGGAAAACGGTGCCGATCTGCGCGCCATTCAAGCGATGCTGGGACACGAATCCATTACAACAACTGAAATCTATATACACCTCGACCGCAAAAAATTAAAAGAAGAAGTCGAAAAATACCACCCGTGGGCAAAAGGTTAGTTTAAGACTTTTGACTTTAAGACTTTATGACAGCAACTTGTACGTTTTAGAATTTTTTACTTCTTTGATTACAAACATACTATGCGAGCTTTGAACTTCTTCCATCGTAGTAAGTTTTGAAAGCATAAACTCACGATAAGCTTCCATATCCCGAACCCCGATTTTGAGGATATAGTCGTATTCGCCACTTACGTGAAAGCATTCCAGAACTTCAGGGATGTCATTCACTTTTTTCTCAAATTTGATAATAGCATCTTTAGAGTGCGATTTGATTTTAATATGTGCAACCGCCATAAAACTCCGGTTGATTTTATCTTTGTTGACCACAGCGATGTAGTCAGTAATAATACCTTGTTTTTCTAATTTTTTAATGCGTTCGAAAACGGCTGTAGTGGATAAATCTAATTGTGCTGCTAACTCTTTGGTGGTTTGTTTACAGTTTTGCTGCAGCAGTTCTATAAGCTTATAATCGATTTGGTCTAATTTCATAATGATAGTTTATTTTTAATTGAAATGAAATAAATGTAGAATAAAAATAAGGGATATTTTTTAATTGCACAATTATTTTCAGTTTAATGTAAATTGTTTTTGATAAGTCAAAGTATGATTGTACTTTTCAAAAATAATGACAATAAAAAACAATATATACAATGTTTAATCCAGCAAATGAAATTCAGGATCTTCAATTTTTTGGTGAATTTGGCGGTGTAAATCCGTCTGTTTCCGATTCTTCTACTTATACCTTTTTGTCAGCCAAAACAATGTTTGACACTTTTGAAGGGAATACAGACGGTTGTTATTTATACAGTCGCCATAGTTCGCCATCCAATTTATACCTTAGTGAAGCCTTAGCTAAAATGGAAGGAACAGAAGCAGCACATGTGTGTAGCAGTGGGATGGGGGCAATTACGGGAACATTGATGCACCTGTGCAAAAATGGTGATCATATTGTGAGTAGCCGGACAATTTACGGTGGAACTTATGCATTTCTGAAAAACTTTATTACCGGTTTTGGTGTAGCAGTTGACTTTGTTGACAGCACAAAAACAGAAAGTATTAAAAACGCCATTCGTCCCAATACCAAAGTGATTTATTTAGAAACAGTCAGCAATCCGTTGCTTGAGGTTTCTGATATTGCAGAAGTTTCCAAATTAGCGAAACAACACGGTATTTTACTTATAGTAGATAATACTTTTTCTCCGTTGTGTATCAGCCCGGCGTTGTTGGGAGCAGATGTTGTTGTTCATAGTTTAACCAAATACATCAACGGAAGCAGCGATACAGTAGGAGGTGTGATTTGTGGATCGAGTGATTTTATCAACGATATAAAAAATGTCAACGATGGAGCGTGTATGCTTTTAGGAGCCACAATGGATAGTTTGAGAGCATCAAGCATCTTGAAAAATCTGCGTACTTTGCCGATACGTATGCAAAAACACAGCGAAAATGCATTAAAATTAGCAGAATTATTTGAAGCTGATGGTATTAAAACTGTGTATCCGGGACTGACTTCCCATCCAAGTCATCAGTTGTTTAAATCAATGCATCGCAAAGAGTTTGGTTTCAGTGGTATGTTGACAATAGATGCGGGCTCTTTGGAAAAAGCCAATGCACTGATGGAAATGATGCAGGAAAAGAATGTAGGATATCTGGCAGTAAGCTTAGGTTTTTACAAAACGTTGTTTTCTGCACCGGGCACATCCACTTCTTCAGAGATTCCATTGGACGAGCAAAAAGAGATGGGACTAACAGACGGATTGATTCGCTTTTCCATCGGATTGGATCACGATATAGAGCGTACTTACGGCATCATTAAAGAATGTATGAAAAAAACCGGAGTACTTTCTTAAAACAAAAAGAGCTTTTTAAAGCTCTTTTTTTGTTTCTTCCAAACTCACAAATTGTACTGAAGTCAAAGGTATTCCCGCTTCTTTAAACACTCTGTGTACATTGCGCACCAAATCTGATTTGATAAAATACATATTTTTAGGCTCGTAGGTTACCGCATTTATTTCATAGGTGGCATTGTTTTCGTTGAGACTTATTTGAAAAACATAAGGAGTCCGCCTGTCAGAAATTCCCATTGTTTGGGAGGCTGCCTTTAATAAATGTTCGGTTACTACATCTTCATTTTCAGTGTATTTTACATCAATTCTAGCAGAAATTGTCAAGCCGTAAGTTCGACCCAAGGAACTAAAGTTTATGGTTGCTCCTGAAAGTATGGAGGAGTTGGGGATGGTAACGTCTTCATTATTAATGGTTTTTAAACGGGTTACCAAAGCATTTTTCTCAATAACAATACCAATCGTGTCTCCTGTTTTTATCCAATCTCCTTTTTGGAAAGGACGCATATAAGTAATCACGATTCCTGCAATGGCGTTGGAAATGGCGGATGAAGAACCAATCGAAATCAAAATACCTAAAAATACAGTAACCCCCTGAAAGGCTATGGTTCCCGAACCAGGTAGGTAAGGAAATATAACAATCAATGTAAAAATACTCAATAAAAACCGAAGAATATAATAAGTTGGTTTAGCCCATTCGGGATAAAAAGTACTGATTTTAAGTTTCTCATTTTCAATTTCATTGGAGAAATACTTCAATATTTTTAACACAAAACGAATCAAAACCAATATAAGAACAATTTTCACAAGGTTTGGCAGATAATTAATTATTGAATTGGCCAACGAATGAACCGGATCAAAAATTAAATCTTTTAATTCTTCCGCATACCTGGATGTTTGCGGAAAAAGTTTTAAAGCAAAAGGTAATGAAGTGAAAAAAATTGTTGCAATAATCAGGATTTTCAGTAAAATAAGGACTTTATCTAAAAAATAATTTAACTGACTTCGTTTGATTAATTCGTAATTTTTAAAGTGTATTCCTGATTTAAACCATTTGGTTCCATTGAGCAAAAACAATTTTAAACGACGGAATAATTTGTTGATCACAAAGATCATAAAACCAAATGCACCCAAAATTAAGATTAGTTCTCCAATGCTTTTGAGCTTATTACTTACGCTGTGCGCTTTCCGATACTGTAAAATATGATCATTTAAAAGTTGCTGCTGTTGCTTTGCCAGTTGGTCAACGGTTGTATTTTCCCATAAAGCATCCAATTCGTCAATCGCTACAATGACTTCATTGTTGTAGGTAATCGTGGTAATGTTGAATGTGTTTTTTATTTTTAAAGAATCCGGATTGTAAAATGTTCTCTTTAAAAGAGAAGCAATTTTGCTATTGGCTGTTTTAGCACGTTCCAAAGAATTATAAGGACCTAAATTAGCGTAAATTCTAAAAATAGTATCAAGATCTGCCACTACTGGAGCTCCTTGTGTACTGGCTTTTATACTATTAATCCGGTTAAGTTGTTGCTCAATCCGAAGAGAATCTTCTTGTGCCTTTATTTTTGCCAGCTTTTCGTTGTTGAATTCTGTTTCTTTATAAATCAAATGCTGCAGCTCTTGAGTGAGCACGTCTAATTTCAAAGAATCCTGAATACGTTGTGTTCTCAAATCTTTTAATTCTTGTTGAAGCAAATGAGAAATCGAGTCATTTTGAGCAAAAATGCTCAATGAGCTGATTAAAAAAACAACGAAAAAACTTAAAAAGTACTTCATAAATCAATGTATGTAATCCAGAATTTGTTCTAATGCCATCGCTCTTGAGCCTTTGATTAAAAGCAACGAATGTTTTGGTTGTTCTTTTTCTAAATATTCGACAAAGTCGGATACATTTTTGAAATAAAGCAAGCTTTGATGGACGATCTGTTGTTCAAAAAATTGATTTCCAATAAAAACAGCCGGGATTTTCGTTTCGATTACTTCGCGGATGATTTGTTGGTGTTCCTGGGCTGATTCGTTGCCCAATTCAAACATATCACCTAGAATCATCCATTTGTTTGCTCCTTCTAATTGATGGAAGTTTTCTATGGCAACGTTCATGCTGCTTGGGTTTGCATTATAAGCGTCCATTAAAATTTTTCGGTTGTTTTTTTCAAGCCATTGTGAGCGGTTGTTTTGAGGAATATATTCTTCAATAGCCTCTTTAATGGTTGTTATAGGGATATTAAAAAACAGTCCGATGCTTACTGCAAACGCCAGATTGGGCAAATTATACAAACCAGTCAGGTTGGAAACAATAGTGATGTTGTTGACTTCCAAAGTAGCCATTGGCTGAGCATAAGCTTTTGTAATTTGCACTTTAGCTTCCTGATGTTGTTTCATCGAAAAACCAAATCTGTTTATTTTTTTTGATTTTTCTTCTTGAATCCGGTCGTCGAAATTAATAAAAGCTGTTTTGTTTTGGCTTTCAAGAAAAGCATACATTTCGCTCTTTCCTTTGATAACACCCTCTGTACCCCCGAAACCTTCTAAATGGGCACGACCAAAATTGGTAATAAAACCAAAATCAGGTTGGATGATTTCACATAAATGTTCAATTTCTTTTTGATGATTAGCACCCATTTCAATAATCCCCAGATCAGTTTCTTCGTTTAAACGTAAAAGGGTTAGCGGAACACCAATGTGATTGTTGAGGTTTCCGATGGTTGCTATAGTGTTGTAGTGTTTACTCAATACGACATTCAAGAGCTCTTTACTGGTTGTTTTTCCGTTACTTCCCGTCAATGCGATAACAGGCAAACCGATGTGTTTGCGGTGAAATGAAGCCAATTCCTGAAGGCATGTCAGAACATCACTGACAACGATGAGCCGGTCGTTATCTGATTTTTTAAAATCGGGATGATCAACTACGGCATAGGCTGCGCCTTTTTCAAGTGCTTCTAAGGCAAAATCATTGGCGTCGAAATTGGAGCCTTTCAAAGCAAAGAACATACTTTGAGAAATGATGTTTCGTGTATCGGTGCTTACTCCGTTGCACTCATTGTATATAGAATATATTTCTGCTGTTTTCATAAGTCAAAAATAGAAAAAAGTCCCTGAATAGGGACTTTTTTATAATGAAGATTTTTGAAATTAACCTCTTGCTTTTTTCTTAGTGTTTGATTTAGTACTACCTACTTTTGTCATAGCATTTCTAAATCCAATGAAATCAGAAGCTGTATATTGGTCAACAAATCTGCGGGTTGCAGGATCTAACCAATAGGCTCTGTCTTTCCAGGAACCACCTTTGATGACACGCGAACTGTTGTTAATCAAACTGGTTCTTGATGTGTCGTCTAATTCTAAGTTCAGGTTTCCATCTTCGTCATAAACAGCTCTGTTTTCCGGAGCATTGTACATACTACCTGATATTCCGGCTCTTTCGAAGTTGTCACCATCATTGAAGGCAATACTGTTGGTATTTTGTATATTACGTCTCAGGAAGGTATCTTCTGTTCCTACTGGTTCTGTCTGAACCTGCCCTGGTAACGCTCTTGGGTGTAATCTTCCGTTTGGTAAGGTGTCATATTGAATATTAGTATCTACGACTTGTACGGTACCATCAGCTCCGATTACTCTTTTGTTATAAACATTTCCACGGAAATAATTCAAATCATTTACCTGAGAAGAAATTTCAGGGCGGTAAACGTCAGCTACCCATTCAGCAACGTTACCTGCCATATCATACAATCCCCAGTCGTTTGGAGGGAATGTTTTTACAGGAGTAGTAATTTCTCCGCCATCCGTTGACCATCCGGCAATTCCACCGTAATCTCCACGACCTTGTTTGAAATTAGCTAAATAATCACCTTTTGTTCTGCGGGAATTGGTACGAACTTCATCCGAACCCCAAGGGTATCTGTTTCTTCCTTGTGAGTTGTTATAGACACGGTCTGATTTTCTTACACTGGCTGCATATTCCCATTCTGCTTCTGTTGGCAAACGGAATTCTGCTGTAAAAAGACCATATTCCATTTTAGCATAAACTGCCTCATCACCTGGTTTCGCACGGTTTCTCACACCTCTGAATACAATACTGTCATTTCCAGCGTAAGCCTTGGTAGGCGCGTTTAGGTACGTTTCGGTAGAGAAAGACTGTTCGCCGTATGCTTGTTGTGTTTTTGCATTCTTAGCAATATAACCTGCACGTTCCAAATTCAATTCATTTACACGATCTGTTCTCCATTTAGAGAAGTCGTTTGCCTGAACCCAGGAAACTCCAACAACCGGGTAGTTTGCATACGCCGGATGTCTTAAATACGTATTGGTCAGTGTTTCTGTCAACCCTAATTGGGTAGCCCATACTAAAGAGTCGGGGAGTGCTGCTGCGTAAATCTGACGATAACGCGCTTCTGTAGGTGGATAAACAGCTTTTGTCCAATTCAGGTATTCGTTGTACATAAGGTTGGTAACCTCTGTTTCATCCATAAAGAATGATTGTACATACTGTTGTGTAGCGCTGTTATTCCAGTCGCCCATAACATCGTCCTGAACCCGTCCCATAGTAAAAGTACCGCCTTCAATGGTAACCATTCCGTAGGGAACTTCGGTACCATCATAAGAAGTATTGTACTGGAAACCTCCTTTTTTGTCATTGATTTTCCAACCGGTAACCGAAGACGTACTCGTATTACTGTTTCCACAACTCGTAATTCCAATTGATGCTGCCATTACAGCTATCAATTGCAGTGTCATAATTTTATTAATCTTCATTGTCAAAGTAGGTAATAAATTTCGTTGCAATATAATAATTAGCTTTTGATAAACAATATTAAAATTAAAAATATTTAAAAAAAACTTAAAATTGGAAATTTTGTAAACTGTTTCCTGATTTTGATGACTAATGTAATATTTTTAATTATTTTTATCAAATAATTTTGTAGATATTTATTCTAATCAATGAAAAGACTTATATCTGGTGTCGTATTATTGAGCAGTTTGACAGGAACTGCGCAGACCAAAAACGTACAGCTGCAGTGGGAAGATCAGAATTTTCTGACAAGTAATGCACGGTCTTATTTTGTGCCGGCATTCCAATCAGATTATTTTAGTTACGACCCGGGAAGTAAAAGTGTGAGTGCAAAAGTTTATATAAATCATGCACAGGGAAATAATGTTCGTATCGTTTCGCAAAATTTGCAGGCGATTGACATTAACAAGTATAAGGATCTGGAGGTTCAGAATATTCCGACTTCCATCGATCCGCAAGTTAATGTATATACTAATAAAGGTATAAACACGGCTATTGTAACCTTTAATCCTATCATTAAAACAGGTAATGGATACAGTAAAGTAACCAGCATTGCTTTTGAGGTTTTCGGAAATACAACCGCACTCCGCCAACGGCAGTTTACGGTAACTAATTCTGTCTTGGCACAAGGGAGCTGGTTTAAAATAAAGGTAAATGAAACGGGTGTTTACCGTTTAGATAAAAATTTCCTTACACAAATGGGTGTTCCTTCCGATACCGATCCGCGTACTATTAAGGTATATGGGTATGGTGGGGATATGCTTCCGCTGGCAAACAGTGAAAACAATCATTTTGATCTGCCTGAACTGGCAATCCGGTTTCAAGGCGAACAGGACGGACAGTTGGATGATGGCGATTATGCACTTTTTTATGCCGTGGGAACTAAAGGATGGAGTGATGAAAACGCAACCCATCTGAATTTGTACAGCAACGAGGCATATTATTATGTAACGTATGGTGGAAGTAGTGGAAAACGGATGCAAACTTATACTGAGCCTACAGCAAATGCTACGATTACTTATACGGATTATAATGCCCGCGTATTTCACGAGCAAAATCTAACAAATATCACCCAATTGAGCCGTAAATGGTTTGGCGAAAATTTTGGAAGCAGTTTTGAACTCCCGTTTGCGCTCCAAACCCCGATGCTCAATTCATCAAAACCCGCAAAAATCGGAATAAATGTAGCAGCGATTTCTACTAATAGTACTACATTTAATATCTCTTTAAATAATCAAACGCTGGGTAGCAGATCGCTTCCTGCCAAAAATAATTCTATATTGGCATGGGAAGGGTATTTTTCAGAAGAGCTATCATTAAACAGCGAAAGTCATAATATACAAGTAGCTTTTAGTAACAACGGAGTGCCTTCTGCACAAGGGTTTGTTGATTTTGTCGCTATTGATTATTACAAACATCTGGCGGGACACAACAAACAATTTAAATTTAGTTTTACTGATGCGGCTTCAGAAATAGGCACAGGAGCCTTTCAAATAACCAGTGCGCAGGGTATTACTCAGGTTTGGGATGTTACCGACCGTTTTAATACAACTTATAAAACGAACAGCGCAGGAACATTGAACCTTAAAATGCCTTTAGGAACTTTAAAGGAATTTGTCGCTATAGATCAAAATGATATTTATACTCCCGAATCTGTGGGGCGTATATCTAATCAGGATTTGAAAGGTACTATTTTTGCCAATGGAAATGTTGATTATCTCATTATAACCAACGATCAGTTTTTGGGAGAAGCCAATCGCCTGGCAAACTTACATAAAAACAGCAGCAACCTTAATGTGAAGGTAATTCCGTTAGAAATCATCTATAATGAATTTTCGTCCGGACAGCAGGATGTGGTAGCTATTCGTAATTTTATCAGATATGTGTATCAGGCTGGCGGACAAACATTAAAATACGTCAACTTGTTTGGAGATGCTTCCACAGATTATTTGAACCGGATTGCCAATAATACCAATCAGGTGCCGATTTTTCATTATTTATATCCTAACTTACAGGATACTGCTTCTCAAAACAACAATGATTGGAGCACTTTTGCAACGGATGATTTTTATGGATTGTTAGATGAAAATGAAGGTTTATTTACCAATACTACCTATTCCGGAGTGGATGTGACAATAGGAAGAATGCCGGTCAATACACAGCAGCAAGCCCGGGCGATGGTCGATAAAGTAGAACAATATTTAAGTAAAGATAATACCGGACGATGGAAAAATGTTTATACCGCTCTGGCAGATGATGTTGATGCTATCTGGGATGCCGGTTTGCAAATGGCATTGAATGAAATGGCAGATGAACTGGTTTCTTACAAACCGTATTTCAATGTGAAAAAAATCTTTTCCGATGCGTATCAGCAACAGGTAGTTGCCGGTGGTCCGCGTTATCCTAAGGCAAAAGAGGATTTTTTAAACGGAATCAATTCCGGAAGTTTGATGGTTAATTATATAGGACATGGTTCAGAAACCAGTTTGGGAGGAGAACGTTATTTTGAATTGCCTGATATAGATCAGCTTAGCAATCACGGGAAATATGCTTTGTTTTCTATCATGACCTGTGATTTTACCCGTTTCGACAATCCAATGTTGGAATCGGGAGGGGAACGGTTGTTTTTGCGGGAAAATGCCGGAGCTATCGGTGTTTTGGCAACCACACGTAAACTTGGAATTACCAGTGCAGAAACCTTAACAAAGAACGTATCAAGATGGTTGTTTGATTATGAGAATAATCTACCGGATGTTTCTATGGCAGAAGCATTGATGTACACCAAAAATGATTCGCAGAGACCTGTAGGAGAACAAGGAATTGTGTCTTTTATTGGTGATCCGGCGTTAAAACTGGCACTGCCAAAACCGGATATTGCCATCACACATATAAATGAGGAACCGATTGAAAATTTTACAGGGAGTCTTCGTGCTTTAGACCGCATAAAATTAAAGGGACAGGTCACTACACAAGGAGGGCAGCCTATCAATAATTTTGCCGGAAATCTGGCAGTGCAGTTGTTTGATAAAAACCAGGAAAAAACAACTTTGGTAAATGACGGAATAGGAGATCCGATGACTTTTACTACTTTGGGTGAAACAGTTTTCAGAGGAAATGCATCGGTTGCTAATGGTGTTTTTGAAATTGAATTTGTGGTTCCGAAAGATATTAAAATTGCAGTCGGTGAGGGCAAAGCAAGTTTTTATGCCACCCGCGAAAGTAATGTATTGGACGATTACACAGGAGCCAACACTACGATTAAAATCGGTGGAGTCAACGAAAATGCTGCCGAAGACAATACACCTCCGCAAATAAAGTTGTATATGAATGACGAAACCTTTGTGTCAGGAGGAATTACCAATCATTCCCCGTTGTTTTTAGCGCATCTTGAAGACGAAAACGGTATGAATACAGCCAGCGGTATCGGACACGATATGGTGGCTATATTGGACGGAGATGAAAACAATCCTATTGTAATGAATGAGTTTTATGAAACCGAACCCGATAATTTTATGAAAGGATTTATCAACTATCCGTTCAGCAATTTAGAAGAAGGTTTGCATACCCTTACATTTAAAGCCTGGGATGTGTACAATAATTTAGCTACTGCTACGTTAGACTTTGTAGTAACATCATCAACAGATTTACAATTAGACAAAGTTCTCAACTATCCGAATCCGTTTGTGGATTATACCGAATTCTGGTTTCAGCACAATCGTCCGTACGAACCGCTTCAGGTTCAGGTTCAGATTCTTACAGTTTCGGGGAAAATTGTGAAAACCATCAATCAGACCGTAGTATCAGACGGATTTCTTTCCCGTGAAATTATTTGGGACGGACGTGATGATTTTGGCGATCGCATAGGTAAAGGAGTGTATATTTATAAATTAACGGTTAAATCAACTGTTTCGGGACAGCAAGCCGAAAAGATCGAAAAACTGGTCATTTTATAAATACGGGTAAAGACTTTTAAAACTAATTTCTATATTTGTTGATTATAACAACGAAACTTACATGAAGAGAATTTCAATAACTAC
>DATGMY010000329.1:0-13814 GCA_035307005.1 Flavobacterium sp.
GCTTTTCGTCTGCCTTTGTTTCGTTCCAGTGCTTTTTTGATCAGTTCAATTTCTTTGGCTTCCAGACTCAGCGTTTCCTCATCTTCAACGGTTTCAGCAATCAGATAATTAGTGTCGTCTTCGTCCTCCGGTTCTTGTGGATGATTGCTTACCGGCGAAGTATGTTCGCTCAGCGAAAGTGCTCTGCCGGATGTTTGATGTGGTTCTTCGTTTTGTCCGTAAATTCGTTGAATCAGCGATTTGTTGGTTTCCTGTACCTGACTTGAATTAGAATTATTCATCAATTCCATCGTCAGTTTTTTCAGGTCGTTCAGATCACTCTTCATATCAAACAATACTTTGTACAAAATCTCACGTTCGTTGCTGAAATCGCTTTCGCTTTTTTTTGTTTCAACCAACGAAGGCAACTGAGAATTTCGATTGGGCAAATAAGCCTGAATCGTTGGTAAGTCAATTTCCCGTTTGGTTTCAATAACAGAAATTTGTTCGGCAATATTTCTGAGCTGACGTATATTTCCGTCCCATCGGTATTGTTTCAGATATTGAACAGCCTGTTCGTCTAAACGAATAGGCGGCATTTTGTATTTTGAAGCAAAATCAGCAGAAAACTTCCGGAACAGCAAATGTATATCTTCGCCGCGCTCGCGCAAAGGCGGCAGGTTGATTTCTACAGTGCTCAAGCGGTAGTATAAATCTTCCCGAAATTTTCCTTTTTCAATGGCTTCAAACATTTTTACGTTGGTTGCCGCAACTATTCTTACATCGGTTTTTTGAACCTTGGACGAACCTACTTTGATGAATTCCCCGTTTTCTAACACCCGCAAGAGCCGAACTTGTGTGGTCAAAGGCAGTTCGCCGACTTCATCTAAGAAGATAGTTCCGCCGCTGGCTACTTCAAAATAGCCTTCCCGGCTGTTCACTGCTCCGGTAAACGCACCTTTTTCGTGACCGAATAATTCAGAATCAATGGTTCCTTCCGGAATAGCACCACAGTTTACCGCAATGTATTTTCCGTGCTTGCGATGCGAAAGCGCATGTATGATTTTTGGAATGCTTTCTTTTCCTACACCACTTTCTCCTGTTACCAAAACCGAAATATCCGTGGGGGCAACCTGAAGGGCTTTTTCCAACGCACGGTTTAATTTAGGATCGTTGCCTATTATCTCGAATCGTTGTTTTATAGTTTGTATGTTTTCCATTTTTGTTTAGCCACGAATTACACAAATTTTCACGAATTATTTTTATGAAATAAGTCTTTTGTGAGTCAGTGATTTATTTTGAAAGTTTACCAATAATCCAATTTCTGAATCTGACAATTTCATATAATTCAAAGTTTGAGCTATATGTTCATTTGAAAATTCTTTTACGGCTTTTACTTCTAAAATTATATCATCATAAACCACAAAATCTGCATTAAATCTATGAGGTAACACGATACCTCTATATGTAACGACAAATTCCTTTTCTCTTACAAAAGGAATATCATTCGCTCTAAATTCGATTTCCAAAGCATCTTTATAAATTATCTCAAGTAAACCTGAGTCAAGCTCTTGATGAACTTTCATACAAGCTCCTATAATTTTATATGTTTCATCTTTTCTGTAAAGTGCCATTTTATGTTTAAAAAATTATTGCATTTCCGAATATCCCACTGCTTCACCAATTAATGTTGCCGAAGTACAATCAGTTACTTTTACCAAAACAAAATCGCCTACTTTGTAGTTTTCTTTTGGAAAAACCACTGTAGTATTTTGAGAGTTTCTTCCCGACCAATGCAAATCCGATTTTTTAGAATCTTTTTCAATCAGCACTTCTACGGTTTGTCCTAAGAAACGCTGTGTACGTTTTAACCCTATTTTTTGTTGCAGATCTACGATTTCCTGTAAACGTCTTTTCTTTACTTCTTCAGGAACGTCATCTTTCATTTTACGTGCTGCCAAAGTTCCGGGTCTTTCGGAATAAGCAAACATATATCCGAAATCGTAGTTTACATATTCCATTAACGATAAAGTATCCTGATGATCCTTTTCGGTTTCGGTTGGGAAACCGGTAATCATATCTTGGGATAAAGAGATTTCGGGAATGATTTTATAGATGCGGTTTACCAGATCCATATATTCTTCTCGCGTATGCTGGCGGTTCATTTCATGTAAAATACGTGTCGATCCCGATTGTACCGGCAGATGGATATATTTACAGATATTGTGATGTTTTGCCATTACGTGAATCACTTCGTCGTGCATATCCTGTGGATTTGAAGTGGAAAAACGGAAACGCATTTTAGGATAAGCTGTTGCACACATATCCAATAACTGTGCAAAATCGACTGCGGTTGCTTTCTGTATTTCAGTTGCTTTGTCGAAATCTTTTTTCAAACCACCTCCATACCATAAATAAGAATCTACGTTTTGACCCAATAAAGTAATTTCTTTAAAACCACGTTCATACAAATCTTTGATTTCTTCCATAATACTTTGCGGATCGCGTGAACGTTCGCGACCACGTGTAAACGGAACCACACAAAATGTACACATATTGTCGCATCCACGGGTAATGGAAACAAATGCGGTAACGCCGTTGCTGTTTAAACGCACCGGGGAAATATCGCCATAGGTTTCCTCTTTAGAAAGGATCACGTTGATAGCATCACGTCCTTCGCCTACGTCTTTCAGTAAATTCGGAATGTCTTTATACGCGTCAGGTCCTACAACCATATCCACGATTTTTTCCTGTTCGAGAAACTGGCTTTTCAGTCTTTCTGCCATACAGCCCAAAACACCCACTTTCATTGATGGATTGATTTTTTTTACGGCATTGTATTTTTCCAAACGTTTGCGTACAGTCTGCTCTGCCTTGTCACGGATCGAACATGTATTAACCAAAACCAAATCGGCTTCTTCCAGATTTTGGGTCGTGTTATAACCTTCGTTGGCTAAAATAGAAGCCACGATTTCACTGTCAGAAAAATTCATCTGACAGCCGTAACTCTCTATAAATAATTTTTTTGTGTTATTTTCTTGTTGATTTAAAACAAGACTTGTCCCTTGTTTTCTTTCGTCAATTACCTTTTCCATAAAATCACAATCGTGTACTAATCAGAATACAAAGATACGATTAAAAATAACTTTCTGACAAGATGTCAGCCGATTTATAAATAATTTTAAAACGACATTTAACGTCGTTTTGTTTTTGTATCTTTGTGATATGAAGGCTGTAAAACAATTTATTTGTCATTCCGGAGGTGCAGAAGGTGCTGATTCGTATTTTGAATTTTTTTCAAAAAAATACCGTGTGGACGTTATTGCCTATTCTTACAAAACAGCTTTTCATCAATCAGAAAATAAATATGAATTATCTGAAAGTGAATTCCGGGAAGGCGTTGCCAACGTTTACAAAACCAACGAAGTTTTAAAACGTTCCCGAATTCAATCTTATTTAAAATTTTTAGCACGCAATTGGCATCAGGTAAAAAATGCTGATGAGGTTTTTGCGGTTTCAACTTTCAAAAAATCCAACAACCATTTACAGGTTCAGGGCGGGACAGCCTGGGCGGTGCAAATGGCTATTAATCTGCAAAAAAATGTTTGGGTTTTTGATCAAAATCAAGCTCAATGGTTTTGTTATGACCATTATCATCGTGAATTTCGTAAAACAATTACCCAGCCAAAAATCAATTCATCGAATTTTGCCGGAATCGGAACCCGGAATATCAATCTTTTTGGAATTGATGCCATCGAGCAGCTTTTCAAAAACAGTTTTAATTAGTCTTATGGCAAGTAAACACCATTTAATAAGCCGTTTGATTCGTATTGTGGAGCTTTTTCACTTGTATGGTGCAAATGGGTTAACTTTTAATGAATTGAATGAAAACCTGAAAAACAGATATGCAGATGAGGATCTTCAGGTTTCGCTCCGAACTTTTCAGCGTGATTTAAAAGACATTGAATCGTCTTTAAACATTAAAATTACTTTTGATAAATCGATTCGGAAATATGTTTTAGATGAAAATTCCTTAAACGGGCAAAAGCAAAATTATCAGCAGTTTGCTATTGAAAGTTTAAAGATGTTCAATATTGCCCAGGATGCTGTTGCTTTGGATTTTATTTTTGTCAATGAACGCAAAGCTTCGGGGTTGGAACATTATCCTTTGATTAAAGAGACGATTATTCATCAAAAATATTTGTTGTTTACTTATCAGAAGTTTGATCAATATAAATCAGATCAACGCAAAATGATTCCTCAGGCACTTATTGAAAATAAAAACAGATGGTACGTTGTTGGTTTTGAAGTAAAAGACAGAGCAGTACAAACTTTTTTAAAAACTTTTGCACTGGATCGTATTTTAAATGCCGAAGCCGGATCGGAAACTCTACCACAAAAACGAATAGATGTAAAAAATTATTTCAAGGATTTTTTCGGAATTACAACCC
Organism: Flavobacterium sp.; assembly: GCA_035307005.1. Lineage (GTDB taxonomy): Bacteria > Bacteroidota > Bacteroidia > Flavobacteriales > Flavobacteriaceae > Flavobacterium. The sequence continues at coordinate 4,431 of DATGMY010000329.1, forward strand.
AACCTGTTGAGGGGTTTTCAGAAGTTGTGGATATCCACATCGAAACATCGATCGAATACGGCAAGTATTTTCGTACGCTTCCGCTACACACCTCACAGCAGATTACGACAGAAAACGGAAAAAGTATTATTACCTTCCAGTTGATACCTACAATGGAATTTATAGCCGAACTGCTTTCGCACAATACTCAAATCAAAGTTATAAAACCGCAAAAGCTGATCGAAGTCCTAAAAAAAATAATGCAGGAAAATCTGGCGCAATACAGCTAAAAAATGCTCCTTATTATATAAGGAGAAACTTTTTTGGGAGAATAAAAAAATAACAAGAAACCTTTATATTAAAAAAATCCTATATTTTTGCTTTCAAATTAAAATTAGGATGGCAAAAAACTTAGTGATAGTGGAGTCGCCTGCAAAGGCAAAAACGATAGAAAAATTTTTGGGGAAAGAGTTTCAGGTAGAATCGAGCTTTGGGCACATTGTGGACCTTCCTTCAAAAGAAATGGCAATTGATATAGAAAACAACTTCAAACCTAAATATGAAGTCTCTGCCGATAAAAAAGCGGTAGTAAAAAAATTAAAAGATTTATCTAAGAAAGCCGAAACAGTATGGTTGGCGTCCGATGAAGACCGCGAGGGAGAAGCTATAGCATGGCATTTAGCGGAAGAATTGAAATTAAAAGACAACCAAACCAAACGTATTGTTTTTCATGAGATTACCAAAACAGCGATTCAAAAAGCAATTGAAAATCCCCGGGGGATCAACTATAATTTAGTCAATGCACAGCAAGCACGCCGTGTGTTGGATCGTCTGGTGGGGTATGAGCTTTCGCCTATTTTATGGAAAAAAGTTCGTGCAGGCTTGTCTGCCGGTAGAGTACAATCGGTTTCTGTTCGTTTGATTGTAGAACGCGAACGAGAGATTGAAAACTTCAAAACAGGATCTTCATTCAGTATTGTAGCGGAATTTGTTGCTGAAAACGGAAAATCGTTTAAAGCCAAATTGCCTAAAAATTTTAAAACTCAGGCAGAAGCACAGGCATTTTTGGAGAAGAATATAGGAGCTCAATTCAAAGTTTCTGATTTAGAGACAAAACCGGCTAAGAAATCGCCTGCAGCACCTTTTATCACTTCTACCTTGCAACAAGAAGCTTCGCGCAAATTGTATTTTTCTGTAGGACAAACAATGATGTTGGCACAGCGACTGTACGAAAGCGGGTTGATTACTTATATGAGAACTGATAGTGTGAACTTATCGCAGGAAGCCATTAAATCAGCCGAAGCTGCTATTATTAATGCTTACGGAAAAGAATTCAGCAAACCACGAATTTTTTCGACTAAAGCTAAAGGAGCACAAGAAGCGCACGAAGCGATCCGACCTACGGATATGTCGCGTCATTCGGTAAATATCGACCGCGACCAGGCAAGATTGTATGAGTTGATCTGGAAACGAACCATTGCTTCACAGATGAGCGACGCACAATTAGAACGTACTAATGTAACTATTGTTGCCGATAAACATAACGAACATTTTACAGCAACCGGAGAAGTATTGCTGTTTGAAGGTTTTTTGAAAGTATATCTTGAAGGACATGACGACGAAGAGGAAGAACAGGAAGGTTTGTTGCCGGCATTGAAAGTAAACGAAAAATTGCAAAACAATGGCATTACGGCAACCCAGCGTTTTTCGCGTCCGCCTGCACGTTATACCGAAGCAGCACTTGTTAAAAAGCTGGAAGAACTGGGGATTGGACGACCTTCTACTTACGCACCGACTATTTCTACTATTATGGCGCGTAATTATGTGGAAAAAGGAACAGCCGAAGGAAGCGAAAGAAATTATCAGGTACTTCATTTAGCCGGCGACAAAATTTCGACAGCGACACAAATAGAAAAAGTAGGTGCTGATAAAGGTAAATTGATTCCAACGGATATTGGGATTATCGTAACCGATTTCCTCGTAAAAAACTTTGAAACTATTTTAGATTATAATTTCACGGCAAAAGTTGAAGAGAGCTTTGACGAAATTGCCGAAGGAAATAAAGACTGGACGAAAATGATGAATGAGTTTTACAGTCATTTTCATCCTACGGTAAAAGATGTTGAAAAAAATGCCGAACGCGAATCGGGTGAACGGATTTTAGGAACTGATCCTAAATCAGGAAAGCCTGTTTCAGTGCGTTTAGGAAAATTCGGTCCTATGGCACAAATCGGGGATGCTGAAGATGAAAACAAACAGTTTGCCAGTTTGAATCCGAATCAAAACATCGGGACAATTAGTCTGGAAGAAGCACTGCAGTTGTTTTTATTGCCCAAAACTCTGGGAGAATACGAAGGGAAAACCGTCGAGGTAAACAACGGACGTTATGGGCCGTATGTGCGTTTTGATGAAATGTTTGTTTCATTGCCAAAAGGCGAAGAGCCTTTGGATGTATCTTTAGAACGTGCGATCGAATTGATCAGAGAAAAACAAAAAGCAGATGCACCTATAGGTCTGTATCAGGGATTACCGGTTCAAAAAGGTGTGGGGCGATTCGGACCTTTCATCAAGTGGAACAATATGTTTATCAATGTCAATAAAAAATACAATTTTGACAATCTTTCACAGGAAGACATTGAACAACTGATAGAAGATAAGCTTCAAAAAGAAAAAGATAAAGTTGTTCATGACTGGAAAGAAGAAGGAATTCGTGTGGAAAAAGCTCGTTGGGGACGTTCAGTCATTCTTCAGGGGAAAGTAAAAATCGAATTGAGTAAGGAAGTGGATGCCGCTGCTTTGACTCTGGACGAAGTTAAAAAACTAATCGAAAAGAAAGTACCGGCAAAGAAAACGGCTCCGAAAAAGACAGCTGTAAAGAAAGCAACAGCTAAAAAAACACCTGCAAAAAAGACAATCAAAAAATAAAATGATGTACGAGATTTTAAAACCTGTTTCTGCGTCCTTAAAACTGTTTGTTGAAACCTTGCCTAAACATTCGCTGGGAAAGAATATTGCTATACATACTTCAGAATCGTTTCCTGATTTAAAGAATGTTCAGCTCGCTTTGATTACCGTTTCGGAAGGCAGGGGAGCATTAAACGAAGAAGAATCCATCGGCTTTGATGCCTTCAGGAAGAATCTCTATCAGTTATTTCCGGGAAACTGGACAACTAATATGGTAGATTTAGGAACGATTGAAGCAGGTGAGACGATGGAAGATACTTATGTAGCAGTAAAATTATTGGTTGCCGATTTATTAAAGAAAAAAGTCATCCCTGTCATTATAGGCGGTTCACAAGATTTAACCTACGGAATGTACCGCGGATATGATTTGCAGGAACAACCGGTCAATTTGGTCTGTGTAGATAACAAAATCGATGTGATTAATGATATGGAAAACCCGTCTGAATCTTTTATGACCCGGATTATTATGGAAGCTCCGACGAATCTGAATAATTTTAGTACGCTGGGTTATCAAACCTATTTTAATTCGCAGGAAGAGATCGATTTGATCGATAAAATGTATTTTGAAGCGTATCGTCTGGGTGAAATTATCTCAAATATCAACATTGCAGAGCCGGTTTTTCGCGATGCAGACCTGATAAGCTTCGATATTAACGCTATAAAATCATCCGATTTAGGATTTTTTTCTACTTTTAATCCCAATGGTTTTGACGGTCGAGAGATCTGTGCCTTAGCACGTTATGCTGGTTTAAGTGACCGTGTGACTTCCTTTGGAGTATTTAATATCAATAATGTTTCGGAAAAAAGTTTGTTAATTACACAGATTTTATGGTATTTTGTTGAGGGAGTTAATTACAGAATGAATGAATATCCCTATATTAGCAAAATAAGTTATCTGAAATATATCGTGCCTTTGGAAGAACAGGAACTGGTATTTTACAAAAGTGATGTATCAGACCGGTGGTGGATTGAGATTGGAGGGGCTGAAGAAAACGATCGGCGGATGTTATTTCCGTGTAGTTATGAAGATTACAAACAAGCATTGCAGCAAATTGTACCGGAAAGATGGTGGCGGGCAAACAAAAAACTGCTGGCTTAAAATGTTAAAAAACGATTTGTTAAATATACATTAAATTTTTTTTTAAGATTTCTTTGTATATTTAAAAATAATTAAATAGGTTTACGCTTTGAATAATTTTTAAAATAAAACCCCAATTAATATATGAAGAAGTTCATTACACTTTCTGCGGTTGTCTCGTTATTATTCAGTTGTGGTTCTGGAGATAGAGGAGAGCTACTTGATGGAGTTCAAGGGAAACGCTGGATTACAGAAAAGCCTCAAGGAATGGCTTTCATTCCCGGTGGCTCTTTTACGATGGGAAAAACACACGAAGATTTGTTAGGAGCACAAGATGCACCGCTACGCTCTGTAACTATAGGTTCCATCTATATGGACGAGACAGAGATTACCAACAATCAGTATCGTAAATTTGTTGAGCACGTAAAAGATTCAATTATCAGAACCCGTTTGGCTATTATGGCCGATGATATGGGAATGGATGCAACAGCAGGCGGGATTGGTGTGTTTGCATTTGAGGAAATGGTAGACCCGTCATTAAATCAAAACCAGACAGCATACGATCGCTATATGTATGATAACTATTACAGCATGGCGATGGACGATGATGAGTATGCAGGTCGAAGATTGAATAAAAAAGCACGTTTAATTACAGATCCGAGACGTTTTCCGGATGAGTACTATGTAGAAGTTATGGACTCATTATACATTCCGGCAAGTCAGAATCTGAACGGATTGACTACTTTTGATGTTCAGAAGCTGAATTTTAAATACTCTTACTGGGACGAAAGAGCTTATATAAACGACAATACAAATGAAGTAAGAAACCGTCAGGATAAATTTCTGAAAACAGAAATTGTAAATGTTTATCCTGATACCACAGCTTGGGTCAAGGACTTTAACTACTCTTATAACGAGCCGATGTTCAGAGAATATTTCTGGCACGAAGCTTATGGAGAGTATCCGGTAGTGGGGGTTACATGGCATCAGGCAAAAGCTTTTGCAGCATGGAGAACATTGTATAAGAAATCTTATACAGCCGATAGAAAGATGAATCATGCCTTATATGAATACCGTATTCCAAACGAAGCTGAGTGGGAGTATGCTGCCCGCGGAGGTCTGGAAAATGCAATGTATCCATGGGGAGGTCCTTATACAACTGATGAAAAGGCGTGCTGGCTGGCAAACTTTAAACCCACACGTGACGATTATGCAGTAGATGGTGCTTTATATACAGCAGAAGCAAGATCTTATAAGCCAAATGGTTATAACTTGTACAATATGGCAGGGAACGTTGCAGAATGGACGGATTCAGCTTATGATGAATCTACCTATATTATGCAGTCCGGTTTAAAACCTAAAGGAAGAGTAACTTCTAATCCGGTCAAAGTAGTTCGCGGAGGTTCATGGAGAGATTCACATTATTTCTTACAAGTGGCAACACGAGATAGCGAACATTCCGATTCGGCACGTTCATACATCGGATTCCGCACAGTTATGGCAGCGCCCGGTCCTGGTTTATTAAACGAAGGAAATAATCCTCAAAGCGGTAGATACGCAAAATAATTTTAAAACAAACTGAAACTATTTATAACTAACTAATTTTAAATTAAACATAGAAAGAAATGGCTATACCTAAAAAAGTAATTAATTTTTGCTACGGGATGGGAGCGTCAGTAGTACTTGTTGGAGCATTATTCAAAATTACGCATATGGAATTGGGTCCGCTAAACGGGAATAACATGTTAACCGTAGGACTTTTAGTAGAAGCATTTATTTTTGCAATTTCTGCTTTCGACCCTGTAGATAAAGAATACGATTGGTCAAAGGTTTACCCTGAATTAGACGGAGGCATGCCGAGAACAATGCAGGTTGCAGGGAACGTTGGTATGTCGGGTGCAATTCCTGCAGCAACTACAACATCAGCTGTAAAACAAGCTGCCCCGGCGTATGCCGCAGCGCAACCGGTTGTTGCAGTTCAACAACCTATGGAAAGAACTTTATTGTCTGAAAAATTAGACGATATTTTGAAAGAAGCTAAAATCGATGGTAATCTTATGGAAAGCCTTCGCGACAGTATCAAAAACTTTGAAGCAGCAGCAAAAGGAATTGCACCTACAGTAGATGCAGTGGCTTCTTCAAACAAGTATGCTGACGAAATGTCAACAGCTGCACAACAGTTGGAAACATTAAACACAATGTATAAAGTACAGTTAGAAAGCGCTACTAAAAATGCAGATATCAACAGAGAAGTTGCTGAAAATAATCTGAAATTAAAAGAGCAAATGATGGCATTGACTTCAAACCTATCAACCTTAAACGCTGTTTACGGAGGAATGTTGTCTGCTATGGGTAAAACCGCTAACTAATTAGTATTAACCTTTAAATTTAGATCTAATTAGACATGGCAGGAGGGAAATTAAGTCCAAGACAAAAGATGATTAACCTAATGTATCTGGTATTTATTGCGATGATGGCAATGCAGGTATCAGTTGAGGTTATTACAGCTTTTGGATTGATGAACGAAAAGTTTGAGTCAGCAAACGTAGCTGCTGATAGCAATAATCAGGTTTTATTATCTGGGTTGGAAACAAGAGCACAAGATGAACCGGCACGTTATACACGACCTTATGAAACCGCAAAGCAAATCCGAAGCTTATCCAATGAGTTTTTTAATTACATAGGAAGTTTAAAGAATGATGCAACAGAAGGGTTTGAAACAGACCCGGAAACGGGTAAATACCCTTATGAATCAATGGGTAAAGGAGCAGGAATCGATTATGGCTGGTTTGATAAAAACGGTTATTCTGAAAAAGGAAATGAGATTGTAGCTCAATTCAAGAAATACCGTGACGATTTCAGAGCTATCATCGGAGAAGGAACAGAAAATGATACGAAATACGGATTTCTGTTTGACAAGTTAGATGAAAAGTTTTCAACGGAAGATGTGATAAACAAAGACGGACAGCCACGTCCTTATTTGGAATATCATTTCAAAGGTTTTCCAGCGGTTGCTTCTTTGGCATACTTATCGTCTTTACAAAACGATGTACGGGAATTGGAAAATGGAGCTTATAATTTGCTATTAGGTAATTCATTAGAGCAAGCAGCTTCCATGAGAAATTATCAGGCAATGGTAATTACAGATAAATCGGTATATTATCAAGGCGAGACAATTAACTATAAGGTGGTTTTAGGTCGTTATGATGAATCTACGGTTCCAACAGAAGTAGTGGTAAATGGTGTGAAGATACCACAAGAAAGAATTAAGGATGGTCAGGTTGCTTCTTCTATGACAGCAGGAGCTTTAGGTGAGCATAAGTTTACGGGTAAATTTACTTTCATGGAAGATGGTGAGGCTATTCCGGTAGATATTTTGAATTCAAACTATGTGGTTGTAAGCCGTCCAAGTTCTGCAACTATTTCTGCGGATAAGATGAATGTCGTTTACATAGGGCTTGACAACCCGATTTCTGTTACTGTAGAAGGAGTTACTTCTGATAAAGTAAACGCTTCAGTTTCTGGCAGCGCAACGCTTAGTAAAGTTTCGAACGGAAAGTATATGTTAAAGCCAGGAACAGGTAGTCGAGAAGTTGTTGTAACAGCTACAGGTACGATGTCTGATGGGCAAACAATATCTTCAAAACAGGCATTCCGTGTAAAAATGATTCCGCGTCCTCTTGGAACAATCCGTGGAGAAACGGATGCTAGAGGTCCCGCAAGCAACTTGGCAAACGTTACAGTTGGTGCTCGTTTAGAAGATTTTGATTTTGATTTGAATTTGCGTGTTACACAGTTTACTATTGTGTTCCCGGGAATGGGATCTGAAGTAATCAATGGAACAAGGTTGACTCAAGCGGCACAAGATAAGGCTACACGTTTACGCCCTGGGGATGTAGTTCGTATTGTAAACATTAAGACAAGTCTGGAAGGTGCTCCTGATGTAATTTTGAGAGACCCAACCAATGCAACATTTACAATTCAATAAATAATACCTTAATTTATGAAAAATATAAGAAATTTATTTTTTGCAGTTTGTTCATTTGTTGTTTATAGTGCAGGTTTTGCACAAAGCAACATCTTGAATGCGCACTCAGCAGCTGAAATTGGTGATGAATCCATTGAAGAAATCTATATGAAAGCTGATGGACCAATGCCTTATGAGTACGTTAATGACAGGGACGTTATTTTTCAAAAGAAAGTTTGGGAAGTAATTCCGGCGGATCAAAGGCAAAATTTGATTTACTTCTTTCCTTTGGAACCTACTTTTGATCGTAAACCATTATGGAATGTTCTTAAAGATGCGGTAATGAATAAAAAAATTACCGAAGTTTATCAAGATGAAAACTTTGAAAGAAAGTTGGATTTAAAAGACCTGGAAACAAGGTTTGTGCGTACTGATACTGCTGAATATGGGAAAGAGCAGTATATGCTTGAAGGCAGAATTGATGATCAGTACATCTATGATGTAGAGCTACGCCCAACTGATGTTCAAGAGTACCGTGTAATGGGAATGTACTATTTAGATCGTAATGCCGGCGAATTAAAATACCGTATTTTAGGTTTGGCTCCGGTAGTAATTGATTTGGCTACAAAAGGTACTGAATACGAACAAGCGGTTCCAATATTTTGGATTTTCTTCCCGGACGCTCGTGAAACACTTTACAATACGTATGCGTACAACGAAAGAAATCCTGTTATGAAAATGAACTTTGATTATTTGTTCAATGCCAGAAGATTCTCTGCGACTATTTACAAAGCTGATAATATTTATGGAGACAGAAATATCAGTGAGTATGTCAGAGAAAACGCAATGATGCAATTATTAGAAGCAGAAAGAATTAAAGAATCTATCAGAGATCTTGAAGATGATTTGTGGAATTATTAATTTTGCAAATAAATAAACTTATAAAACTCTTATCGTAAGGTAAGAGTTTTTTTATTATGAATGTAACATATATTATTGTAGGTGCAGGTCTGGCAGGTCTGTCTATGGCTCATTTCTGTCAGCAAAATAATAAATCCTTTATAGTGATTGACAATGGACAGCGGACTTCTTCCAAAGTTGCAGGCGGAATGTTTAATCCGGTGGTCTTAAAACGTTTTACAGCTATTTGGGAATCTCAAGCTCAATTGGATCTTGCCAATGAATTTTATCCCGAAACCGAACGTTTGTTGGGGAAATCTTTTTATCACAAATTACCTGTTTATCGAAAGTTTGTAAGTATAGAAGAACAAAACAATTGGTTTCTGGCGTGTGATAATCCGTTGACCGGACCTTTTTTAAACGATCATTTGTATAAAGAAAAACTTTCTTACATAAAATCTGATTTAGGCTTTGGAGAAGTTTATAATACCGGCTA
>DATGMY010000330.1:0-9760 GCA_035307005.1 Flavobacterium sp.
CTTTGACTGGATAAAGCCTTACTCACGGACTAAAATGAAGATACTGCACTTAGATACCAATCACCCACTACTTATAGAGCAATTAACAGTTGCCGGATTTGAAAACGATGAAGATTATATTTCATCAAAAGAAACAATTGAACAAAAAATCAGTATCTATGACGGCCTTGTTTTACGTAGCCGGTTTAAAATCGACCAGCATTTTTTAGACGCAGCCACGAATCTAAAATTCATCGGTAGAGTGGGGGCAGGTTTGGAAAACATTGACTGTGATTATGCCGAAAAAAAAGGCATAAAACTCATCGCTGCTCCGGAAGGCAACCGAACAGCTGTTGCCGAGCACGCTTTGGGAATGCTTTTAAACCTGATGAACAAATTGTCTTTTGTGGATAAAGAGGTACGCAACGGCATTTGGAAACGCGAAGAAAACCGCGGATTTGAAATCGAAGGAAAAACTGTGGGAATAATCGGTTATGGAGTAATGGGAAAAGCTTTTGCAAAACGACTAAAAGGTTTTGATTGCAAAGTAATCTGCTACGATATCAAACCGAATGTAGGCGATGAAAACGGACAACAAGTATCGTTGGAACAATTGCAGCAGCAAACCGATATATTGAGTCTGCATACACCTCAAACCCCCGAAACATTTCATTTAATCAATAAGGAATTTATTGATGGCTTTCACAAACCGTTCTGGTTTATTAATACTGCCCGGGGAAAATCGGTCAAAACGAATGATTTGGTTAAAGCAATAAAATCCGGAAAGATTTTGGGTGCAGGTCTGGACGTATTGGAATACGAAAAATCCTCGTTTGAAAATATATTTTCCGATAACGAATTGCCCGAAGCATTTCAATATCTCATTCAAGCAGATAATGTGCTGCTTTCTCCGCACATTGCCGGCTGGACAATGGAAAGTAAAGAAAAACTGGCACAAATTATTGTTGATAAAATTATTGATCTGTTTCAAAAATAAAAGCGGAAATTACCCACTTTATTCCTCTGTCTTCTCATTGATTTTCTGCTCCAGCTCACGTTGTAATTCTTCCATTACCGGACGAACCGTGCTTTCCGGTAAATCAGCGATACGGATATACATCAGCCCGTCAATGGCATTGTTGAACAGCGGATCTACATTGAATGCCACCACACGAGCATTTTGCTTGATATATTTTTTGATCAATACGGGTAAACGTAATCCACCGGGTTCTACTTCTTCGATCAGTTTATCAAATTTATTGAGATCGGCTTCGGCTTCGTTAAAGACAAAGTCTTTGTCCGCATCTTTCAGTTGTACTTTGTATTCTTTTTTTGCCTGAACATATTGCGCCACATACGGATCGTAAAAATGCGATTTCATAAACTCGATCATCAAAGATTTACTGAAATCCGAAAACTGATTACTGATGCTCACACCGCCAATCAAAAAGTTATGTTCGGGATACCGCAGCGTAGTGTGCACAATTCCTTTCCACAATAAAAACAGCGGCATAGGTTTTTGCTGGTATTCGGCAACAATGAAAGCACGTCCCATTTCAATGGATTGTTCCATCATGGAATGGAGTTCTGGTTCTAAACGAAAAAGTTCTGTAATATAAAAACCTTCTACGCCGTATTTGGGATAAATTTCCTTGCCCAAGCCCATACGATACGCACCGGCAATACATTTGGCATTGTCATCCCACAAAAACATATGATGATAATAACGATCATACTGATCTAAATCGATGGATTTGTTGGTTCCTTCACCCACGGCACGAAATGTAATTTCTCTTAGACGTCCGATTTCTTTTAAAATATTCGGAATGTCTTTAGATTCTGCTAAAAAGACTTCGTAATTTTTACTGTGAAGCAAACGCTCGTTTCCTTTCCTTAACAGTTCAACTTCTCCGATGATAAGATCTTGCAAAACAGGACATTCTATCTCCTGTGGTGGTGGAACAGGCAATTTAAAAGAAGGAATCCGGATATATTTCTTTTTGTCGTCCTTTGTGGTATTGGACAATAAATAGGTTTTTTGGCGTAAAAATTTACCGAAGTATTCCAGCGTTTCGCCATGTTCGGTTTGTTCGGCAACGGTAATAGGTTTTCCGATACGTACACGAATCACACGGTCTTTCTGAGTGAGAAGTTCTGATGGTAATTTGGCTGTTTGCAACGTTGGATTTATTTTAGACAGCATGTAAAACAACTTGCTGTTTTTAGCGTGAAAATAGATCGGTATAACTGGCACTTCTGCTTTTTTAATCAATTTCAATGCGCTTTCTTCCCAGGGTTTGTCCACAATTTTATCATCTTCCTCAAAATTAGAAACTTCGCCAGCCGGAAAAATGCCCAACGGTTTCCCATCGCTCAGGTGGCGTAAAGTTTCTTTTAAACCCAACACGCTTGATTGCGAGTCTTTGTGATTTTCAAAAGGATTTACCGGCATAATAAACGGTTTCAGCGGCTCGATTCGGTTCAATAAAAAATTTGCAATAATCTTAAAATCCGGATCACGCTCCCGCATTAATTTCAATAATAAAATCCCGTCAATTCCTCCCAGCGGATGATTGGAAATCGTAATATAAGGTCCTTGTTTAGGCAATCGTTTCAATTCTTCCGGATCTATTTCAAATTCGATCTGAAATTCATTCAAAATGGCATTTAGAAACTCAATGTCTTCCAAATGTTTATTGCGATCGTATATTTTGTTTAATTCAGAAATTTTAAGTACTTTCATTAACAGCCAACCCGAGAAGGTACCGAGAATTCCGTACTTATCCAATTTGATAACTTGTGCGATTTCTTTTGCGGTTACTAACCCCATTTAACAACTTTTTAGCAAAGATAACAATTCGCAGGCATACATTCTCATTCTTGTGTAATTTCTGATCGAAATTATTTTACTAAAGTTTTCTTCAAAACCTAAAAACGACTTAAAAAAACGTCAATAAGTCGTTAAAAGCAATATTTTATGTTTGAAATTATGTATTTTTGGGCAAATTTGCATTTTTCAATGAAAATACTATCATACAATGTAAACGGAATCAGGGCTGCGATCTCTAAAGGTTTTTTAGACTGGTTGCAGGCTGCGAATCCGGATATTATTTGTTTACAGGAGATAAAAGCTACAGAAAGTCAGATTCCTACACTGGAAATCGCTGCTGCCGGTTATCCCTTTCAATATTATTTCTCTGCACAAAAAAAAGGATACAGCGGTGTGGCAATTCTTTCAAAGACCGAACCTGAAAATGTTGTTTTTGGTACAGGAATTCCCACTATGGATGATGAAGGAAGAAACCTTCGGGCGGATTTTGAAGGCTTTTCCGTGATGTCGTTATACCTTCCTTCGGGAACCAATATTGACCGGTTGAACCACAAATTTCAGTACATGGACGATTTCAGAACCTATATCAATGAACTGAAACAATCGGTTTCAAATCTTATCATCGGTGGAGATTACAATATTTGTCATCAGGCAATTGATATTCACGATCCTGTGCGCAATGCCAAAGTTTCGGGGTTTTTACCCGAGGAGCGTGCCTGGCTTGATGCTTTTATGAAAGACGGTATGGTGGACACCTTCCGGATGTTTAACCCTGATCCGCATCATTACAGCTGGTGGAGTTACAGAGCCAATGCCAGAAACAACAACAAAGGATGGAGAATTGATTATTTACTGGTAGATGAAAAAATGAAAGACCGGGTAAAACGAGCCTATATCCTGCCTGAAGCCAGGCATTCCGATCATTGCCCGGTAGCAATAGAAATTGAATAAAAACAACCTAATTATGTTTAGAAAAATTATTGTTTTAAGTACCTTGTCTTTAGTGTTTACTTCTTGTGTTTCCAGAAGACTGTACAATGAATTAGACGAAAAATATAAAGCCTGTGCCAACGACCTGGACCGGCTAACAGCTGAAAGCGAGGAGAATAAAGCTGCTGCTTTTGATTTGGGTACAAAGAATCAATCCTTGCAGGATCAGTTGGGAAAAGTAACTGCCGAGCGTGATAAGCTAAGCATAGAATATCAACAGCTTACCAAGAATTTTGCGGAATTGGAGAAAAATTCTGATGCAGCCATTCAGGCAGAAATAGACCGATTAAACAGTTTGAACAAAGAATTGGCAGGAAAATCATCAAGAGTTGCCGAATTGGAAGGTATGCTGGAAGCCCAAAATGCAAATCTTCGGAAACTGAAAGAAACTTTGTCTAAAGCTTTGTTTGAATTTGAAGGAAAAGGATTGACCGTGGAACAAAAAAACGGCAAAGTATATGTCTCTATGGAAAACAAACTGTTGTTTCCATCAGGAAGCTGGGCAGTAAGTAGCTCAGGTCGTGTTGCAGTAGAGCAATTAGGCACTGTATTGGCACAAAATCCCGATATTGCCATTTTAATTGAAGGACATACCGACAACGACAAGATTGTAGGAAATCTCGGTGGTGGAATTACCAACAACTGGGATTTATCAACCAAACGCGCCACTGCAATTGTAAACATCCTGGAAGAAAACACACAAATAGACAAGAAAAATCTGACAGCAGCCGGGAAAAGTGAGTTTTCGCCTATTGCGAGCAATGCCACCAATGACGGAAAAGCCAAAAACAGGAGGATAGAAGTCATACTAACTCCAAAACTGGACGAAATCTCTAAAATGCTCAATGATATTTAAAAATAAAATCCCGGAATTTCTGGGATTTTTTTTCGGAATATAAAAACGACAGACGCAGTTAAACAACAACAACTAAAAATTGATTTTAATGAACATTATGAACGAAAACATTCAAAGCAGAATTTATGAATTTGGATTAGACATTTGGTTAAAGACAGGTGTAAATTTAGATACAGCACATATCTTCAATAGTATTGTCCTTACTATTGTATTGTTTGCTGTACTTTTTGGAATGGATTATATTTTGCGCCGTATGGTGGTATTTATGGTTATCAAAGCAGTTCGGAGGAGCAAGACAAAAATCGATGATTATATGATCCGGAACCGTGTTTTGAAAAACGTATCCCATTTGATTCCGCTCTGGATTGCCTATCAGGCTTTTCCGGTAATATTTACAGGCTTTCCGCAATGGACATCGGCCATGCAAAAGTTTACCGGAGTTTTAATTATTATCACTTTTATTGCGCTTTTCCGCTCTCTGGCGGGTACTTTTAAAGATTTCCTGTTAGATAAGAAAAGTTTTGCAGACAAACCATTAGACAGTTACTTTCAAGTTGTTTCCATCATTCTTTATATCATTGGAAGTGTGCTGATTGTTACGCACTTGTTCGGGATTTCTCCACTTACTATTTTAGGTAGTTTTGGAGCGGCATCAGCCATTCTTCTTTTGGTTTTTAAAGACACTATTTTAGGCTTGGTAGCAAGTATTCAGGTCTCGGCAAACGATTCGGTACGTGTAGGAGACTGGATCGAAATGCCGAAATACGGGGTGGACGGAGATGTCTTACAAATTAACCTGAACAACGTGCGGGTTCAAAACTGGGACAAAACCATTGTTACCATACCTACTCACACTTTGATGAGCGATTCTTTCAAAAATTACAGAGGAATGCAAATGTCTGGTGGTAGAAGGATTAAACGATCCATAAACATTAAACTTGGATCGATTCGTTTTTTAGAAACAGATGAAATAGAAGAGTTAAAACGTATCAAGCTTTTAAAAAATTATATTGTTGAACGTCAACAACAAATAGCAGAGTATAATCGGACGCATATCGATGATCCTACTATGTTGGTCAACGGTCGTAGAATGACCAATATTGGTTTGTTTAGAGAATATGTCAGATTGTATTTACTGAATGTTGCTGATACCAATAAACGGCTTTCTATGATGGTGCGTCACTTACAGCCTACCGAACACGGATTGCCACTGGAGATTTATGCTTTTGCAAACACGGTCAAATGGGTAGATTATGAAGGAATCATGGCTGATATTTTTGATCACGTATTGTCTGTGGTGCCTTATTTCCATTTAGAACTTTTTGAATTACCAAACTCTAAAGATTTTCAGGAACTATTACTTGCCCAATATAATGAAATGAAGCAATCTGAATAGATTGCTTTATTTTGGAAGAAGATGTATTTTGAAAAACTCAGAGTATTTATGGATCGGCTGTTGGGGATGAATTTAATTCAGTAATCTTCATGAGTAACCTAATTGAATAAGCCCAGCCTGTAGCAGAAATGCCAAACTAACTTTAGCTCAAATTCTTTTCAGGGTGAGAAATTAGATTCAGCGTGGTGTGATATAAGTAGTGCCGTGGTAATTATATAAAAGAGAATACTAATCTGAGTAAACTTTACAACAATCCAACTTTATTTTATAAAAAAAGGCAACCCGTAATCGGGTTGCCTTTTGCATTATTTAGATTGTATTACTATTTTTTGACCACTTTCACAAATTGTGAAGCCGTTTCCGTTTCGATACGAACCATATAAGTTCCTGAACCAAATCCGGAGAGATCAACTTTCACTTCATTTGCATCAAATTCTTTGCTGAGAACTCTTTGTCCTGCAATATTGAAGATCTCCACTTTTGTAATTGCTTCCACATAACTGATATTTAATTCAGAATCCGTAGGGTTTGGATAGTATTTCAAGTACGTCAGATCCAAATCATTCGTACTTAAAGTGATTCTAACCTCTACTTCTGTGGGTAAACTTGCACAGTTATTACCACCAACTAAAACACCATAATACTTCTTGTTGTGAACCAAGGGCGTATTTGACGGTAACTGTTTGGTAAATGCCAATGCATCTGCTTCGCTTCCAAACCATATCACTCCCGGCTGATTCATCTGTAAGTCAGCTACTGTTGCTCCGGCGCTAACTCTCTGAACAGTTTGTCCCGTTGGTTGATTCGGACGCTGGTTGACCACTACATCAACCTGAGCTCTGTTGGAAATACATCCCGAAACCTCTTCTGCAATATAGAATGTCCCTGAACTGATCAACGTCGTTTCCGGTAATGCTGTAGTTGTTGTATTATTAATATACCAAACATATTTGGCAGGAGCTATCTGTGCATTGAAATCTGCAATAGTAGTCCCACTACAGGCGGTAAGATCAGTCATCGAAGGGGCCGTTACAGGAATAACCTGTACAGGAACTGCCACCCGAACCGATTTACATGTGCCAATTACTTGTTCTACGTAATAAGTTCCAGACAATGCCTGAGTAGTGCCCGAAAGAGGGGTAGCTGTCTGTGCAGATGCATACCATATCAACGTGGCACCTGAAGCAGTACCAACAGTAAGATCATTTAAAGTATGACCGCTTCCGCAAACTTGCTGCGGCGTTACAACAGGAGCAGGTACACCTTGAGATACGGTTACCTGAACAGCCTGACGTGCCGATTCACAAACTCCGTTGGTAAAACTACTTACATAATACGTTCCCGAAGAAAGTAAAGTTGTCGGTGACAAAGCAACCGGTGAAGTAGCACTGCCGTACCATTTCAACTGCATATAGTTGAATCCATCGATCGTTACATCCTGAATGATTGAATTATAACAAACAGATTTGTTGGTCGTGGTCAATGGAACACTTTGGTACAAGGAAATCTGAACTGAGGTTCTTGAGGAACTTTCACAACCATCTACTGTTTGAGAAGCATAGTAGGTTGCTCCGTTGGTCAATGCTGTTGTAAAAGGTAATAAATTACCGCCAGTAGCTGCATCGTACCACTGGATATTAGTTCCGGTGATTACCACATCTGATAACAGCGGGGTAGTATCACTACAGAATCCCTGGTTAACTGCTGATGGCGGATACACAACGGCAGGATCTACAACGGTAAATGTTTTCTGCTCTGTACAACCGTTAGCATCGGTAACAGTAACTGTATAGGTGCCTCCTGTCAGATTGCTCAAACTTGTGCCGGTTTGGTTATTGCTCCAGCTATAAGTATAAGGGGTAAGTCCTCCATTGACAGATATCGTAATAGATCCGTCTGCTTGTCCGTGGCAACTCGCATCCGTGATATTTACCGTGTTGATCACGATAGGTGTAGGTTGTCCGATACTGAAAGACTGCTGTACCTGACATCCATTGGCATCCGTTACCAAAACATAATGGTTTCCTGCTGTCAGACTAACTGCTGTTGCTGTTGTCTCTCCGTTTGACCACGTATAATTATAAGGAGTGGTTCCGCCCAATACTGACACAGTTGCTGAACCATCATTATTCCCTCCACAACTTACATTGACAATCGAGCCTACAGAGGCACTCATAACCCCGGGTTCTGTGATGATAAAGTCTTCGGTAACTATTTCATTTACCGCATCGGTAACTGTAACTGTATAAGTACCCGCTGTCAAATTGGATGCTGTAGTGCCGTTGCCTCCTGAAGGCGACCATGAATAGGTAAACGGTGGATTAGGGCCGGTAACACTTATCGTAATAGAGCCATTGTTCCCTCCGTTACAGGAAACATCTTCTTTGGAAACCAAAGTAATCACGTAAGGTGGTGCAGGCTCCGTAATCACGAATACCTCACTATTTGTACATCCATTGGCATCAGTAACCACAACCGTATAGGTACCTGCCGTCAAAGAAGAGGCAGTATCCGTGGTACTTACTGCAGGAGTCCATGTATAGGTGTAAGGAGAAGATCCTCCGGTAACAGCTACTGTTGCCGCCCCGTCATTCCCTCCATAAGTACTTACATTGGTTTGATTACCAACAGATGCAACCAAAGCATCCGGTTCATCAATGGTAAAACTCTCTGTTAATATACAATGATTCGCATCTCGAATGGTTACATCATAATTTCCCGGTGCCAAATTTGAATTGGTCAATCCAACGGTGCTGTCAGACCACAAAACAGTATAAGGCGGTGTTCCACCCGTTGGTGTTACAGAGGCTGTATTGTTGTTCTGTCCGTTACAGATAACGTCCGTATAATCCAAGCCCGATACTATGGCCGTAGGCTCTAAGATAGTGATTGTCGCAGTAGTTGTCGTATTCCTGTCGTCTGTTACTGTTACTGTGTGTGTACCAGGTACCAAATCAGTTACCGAAGCTATCGTATCATTTGATGGCGACCACGAATAGCTATAAGGTGGTTTTCCGCCTTCTACAATTGCAACAGCCTCACCGCTATCAGTTCCATGGCACAGTATATCTGTTTTATCTACATTTACAACCAAAGGTGGTACATCTTCATAATAGACATCGTCTATATAAAAGCTTGGGTAATTGTTTGAGGCAATACCATTATATGTTACACGGAAAGCAAAATAATCGTCTGTCGTTGCAGGCGGGTATGCTATATACTCCTGATGTGAAGCATTACTTAAATCAAAAGTTTCGATAACCGTTGCCGAAGCAGTTGCCGCCGCTGGTGAAGAAATATCACTTAACCTCACAACTTCCAGCCTTCCGGGAACAGTAGCTGACCCCATCATAACGGAGAAGCGAATCTGCTTAGTGCCGTTTCCAAGATTATCTGTTTCAGGAGAAATTAAATATAAATATTGATTGTTATTAGCAACTGCATTATACATATAAAAACGGAAGGATTGCGTACCTGACTTTGCGTAAGTTGCAAGATTATATGTATATCCATATCCTGTACTAGTCATGTCGTCCAAATAAGTCCAACAAGTAGGAGGTGAAGGGTTGGTAGTTGTTCCGGCAATAGTACTATCAAAGTTTTCGTAAAAATTACTCACTACATCACATAAAGTCATAAAAGAAACTGGGAATGTTGTCCAGATTCCCGGCGTGGTACCACATCTACTGCGTACATAAACAAAATATTC
>DATGMY010000331.1:0-5552 GCA_035307005.1 Flavobacterium sp.
GGTTGTGCATTTGACATCGTAATTTCTTAAATCAAGCATAGCTGCCTGTGTAAATCCCACCACACCAAATTTGGAGGCATTGTAACCGGCTCCATTTGCAAAAAAGTTGGTTCCCGCTAAACTTGCGATTGATATATAATAGCCTTTGTTTTGAATGAGTTGCCCGGCAGTTGCCTTTAAGGTATGAAAAACCCCCGTAAGGTTGGTATCAATCATAATGTTCCAGTCTTTTAAACTCATTTCGTGCACCGGCGCAAATCTACCTAACCCGGCATTGGCAATGACTACGTCTATTTTGCCAAATTCTTTTATGACAGTATTTACGGCTTTTTGCTCATCTTCAAAGTTTCGGACATCTGATGTAAGAGCTATAACATTCTGATTTCCCAAATCTTTTTTTGCTTGTTCGATGGCTTCTGTGTTACGTCCGGAAATGGCAACTTTCATTCCTGCTTCCAGAAGTGTACGGGCAATTCCCAAACCGATTCCTTTAGAGCCACCTGTGATATAGGCTACTTTATTTTTCATCGTATTCATTTATTTGTTGTTTTTTTATTTCTATAAAGTTACGGAATTTAAAACGATTGAAAGTTTTACTTTGCTATGCAAGTTTCTCAAAAAAACACTCTACAATTTATCATTCCGTAGGAATCTGTACAAAATCTCCCGACTTTGATCAACAAAAAAATCCATCAATTACGATGGATTTTTTACCTATCAAAAATAAGATTTTAGAGGTCATTAGATAATTACCTGTTTTTAAACTTTGTAAAACCCTTTAAGACAACGTTTGTCATTCCGTAGGAATCTCTTATCAGTGCCGGTAAAGATGCTTACAGCATGACAAACATAATGTTAATTTTAAAAAACTATTGATTTACAGCGTTGTTTCAATATATATGAATTTAAGTAATGACCTCTATAAAATTATTTTAAACAGTTTCTAAGTATTTAGCGATTTATACGAAAATAAAAGTAATCTCTTTTTAGGGTACTTCTTAATTTTTATATATTTGAACTATATTTGACAGAAAATGAAATACAATCCGTTTAAAATCATTCTTTGGATGTTGTTTATACTTGTGGTTTTACTAAACAGTGTCCGCTTGTTTATCTACGGCTTTGTAATTAGTTTTATCATTGTTATTATCGACAGGGCATTTTTTGGTACCAGAAAACGATCTGATACACAGTTTCTTAATTTATTCTTTACTTTTACTTTATTCTTTGCGATATGTTACACCTTTTCTCCTTTTTTCCGGAGTTTAGAGTTTGAAATTTCGCACCCGCGATGGACACAATACACCATTGAAGAGATTGAAAAGAAGAATACACACAAGGTTTATACCTCTCAGGGACTTTTGGAAAAAGAATACACTGCCATAACAATTACTTATACAGATGAAAATGGAACAACACAGCAAATAAACGAAAAGGTAAAGCATTATGCTATGTTGATGTTTCCGCCACTTTCAGACAAAACTGTTTTGGAAAAGGAATTGGATTACATCCATCAAAGGGGATTAAATAAACTGATTGACAACAAAGCCATTCACTTGTTTAAACATCCCCACAAAAACAAACTGAAAGTGTTTAAGGGAATGGATGTTTTTGCAGTTCGCCATTCCATTGGTTCACCAATTGTTTTGTTAGTTTCTTATTTATTGTTTGCAGGGTTGACCATTTATGTTGCTGTCCGGTACAAAACATTGAAACAAAAAGTAAATTCTTCCAAACTGAAAGACTACATTACTTTGTTGATTATCACAGGACTTCTTTTAACAGTTTATGCTGTCACGATTACCAGTCTGATTCATTATCTTAAATTTATGTAATTATTCTATTTTAACGGTTGATTATTATTGTAATAATGCGTGCTGAACGGTTTTTGTTTAAATATAAAAAAACTTTATAAAAATATTTTAGCCAAACAATTTATAATCAAACAAAACGTTATAAGAATACATATATTTAATATATTTGGTTTATAAAAAAATAGTTGGAAAATGCGAAGAGCGAATCATTTTTTATACCTGTCGTTTTTATTGGGAACCTTATCCGTAAAAGCGCAGCAGTCCTATGTCTATACACAGGAAAATAAAGATTTTTACGAAGCTGTAAATCTCTACAACGAACAGCAATATGCCGTGGCTCAGATCTTGTTTGACCGCGTTAAAATAAACAATACCAACGATGAAATTCAGGCAGAAAGTGCTTATTACAGTGCCAATTGTGCCATTCGTTTAGGACAAAACGGAGCCGAGCAAAAAATCAATCAGTTTATTTACGATTATCCTACCAGTGCAAAGCAGGCACAGGCCTATGTTGATGTCAGTAATTTTTATTTTGCACAGGGAAATTATGCCAAGTCACTTCAATATGCGGAAAAAATCAATGAAACCGTTTTAAGTCCCGAACAAAAAGACCGTTTCAGTTTCCAAAAAGGATATGGTTATTTTAACCGGAAAGAATATGCCAAAGCAGCCAATCTTTTTCAAAACATCGATTTGGAAGGAACGTATGGCAATCAGGCAAAATACTATCTTGGTTATATTTCTTATGCCAACAACAATTATGAAGATGCCAATGAATATTTTGCAGAAGTAGCATCTGTTGATAAATATCAGGAGCGTATGGGTTATTATCAATCCGATATGCACTTTAAATCGGGCAATTTTAATCAGGCGATTGAAGAAGGTTTAAAACAACTTCCGAAATCAAACGATTTGGAAAAATCCGAACTTTCCAAAATTATTGGTGAAAGTTATTTCAACCTTAAACAGTACGACAAAGCTTTGCCGTATTTGATGGATTATAAAGGAAAAAACGGCAAATGGAGCAATACCGATTTTTATCAGTTAGGTTATTCTTATTATCAACAAAACGAATATGGAAAGGCTGTTTCTGAATTCAATAAAATCATCGGAGGATCTGATGCCGTGGCTCAAAACGCCTATTATCATTTAGGAGAAAGTTACCTGAAACTGGATCAGAAAACACAGGCACTCAATGCATTTAAAAACGCTTCGGAAATGACGTATTCCGATCGTATTCAGGAAGACGCTTATGCCAATTATGCAAAATTGAGCTATGATATTGGAAATCCTTATAAAAGTGTGCCGGAAGTTATTACTGATTTTTTAGTAAAATATCCCGAAACGCCTTACAAGCAAGAATTAAATGATTTATTGGTTGATTCTTATATTTCTACAAAGAATTACCGGGCTGCTTTGGAAGTTTTGGAATCCAACAGAACACCTTTAAACAAACCTGCCTATCAGAAAGTGACTTTTTATCGGGGAGTGGAATTGTTTAATGAAGGAAAATATCAGACGGCAAACGAAATGTTCAACAAATCGATTGCCGAACGTCAGGATAACCGTTTCGTGGCACGTGCAACATACTGGCGTGGTGAAAGTGAATATGCGCTGAACCGTTTTTCTGATGCTTTTAAAACTTTTACAACTTTTACACAATTACCACAGGCACGCAACACACCCGAATACAACAGTGTAGAATACAATCTGGGATATGCGGCACACAAATTAAAAAATTATAACGAAGCAGTTACGCATTTCAAAAGTTATGTCAATAGTTCCAAAGATGCTGTAAAAAAAGCGGATGCTACCTTGCGTTTGGCAGATGGTTACTTTGTGACCAAACAATATTGGCTGGCAATGGAAACGTATAATGTTATCTTAAATTCCAATTCTTCTTACAAGGATTATGCAGCGTTCCAAAAAGCACTGGCTTATGGTTTTGTGGATAGAAACAATACCAAAATTGAAGAACTCCAGAAGTTCATTACCACCTATAAAAGTTCCAGCTTGATGGATGATGCGTATTACGAATTGGGTAGTACTTATGCAAATACGAATCAAACGAATAAGGCGATAGAAGCTTATAATCAGCTGTTGACCAATTATCCGAATTCCAATTTGGTTTCCAAAGCAATTTTGCGTCAGGGATTGGTTTATTTTAATGCTAAAGAGGAAGATAAAGCCATTGAACGTTTTAAGAAAGTTGTGGCGGATTATCCCGGCTCACAGGATGCCATTGAAGCGGTTCAAAATGCACGGGCAGCTTATTTAGAAACCGGAAAATCCAACGAGTTTGCAGCCTGGGTACAGAATTTGGATTTTGTGGACATTTCTACGGCTGAACTTGAAAATGATATTTATAGTGCGGCTGAAAATCAGATGTTGCAAAAAAATACCGAAAATGCTTTGAAAGGTCTGAATGATTATTTGAAAACCTATCCGAACGGATTGCACGCTACGAAATCATCCTTTAATCTGGCAGAGATTTATTTCGGAGAAAACAAAATATCTGAAGCCAAAGAAAATTATGAAAATGTATTGAAGCGTGGCAAAACGGAATATACCGAACCTTCACTGATGCGTCTGGCAAATATTTATATCAATGCGAAAGATAATGCGAATGCCCAACGTATTTTGTCTCAGTTGGAAACACATGCAAGCAATGATAACAACAAACTGTTTGCACAATCCAACCTGATGAAAATGGCGTATGAAGACGGAGATATGTCCACAGCAGCTAATTATGCGGAAACTTTGTCTAAAAACTCAAAAATAGACCAGCGAATAAAAGCCGATGCAACGGCAATCAGTGCGCGTGTGGCAATTAAAAACAACGATCAAGCCACAGCACGCAAATTATATGAACAATTAAACAGTATTGCAAGTGGAGAATTAAAAGCCGAAGCTTTGTATTACGATGCTTATTTTAAACACGCTGATAAAAAATACGACGCATCGAATAAAGCGGTAGAAAAAGTAGTTAAAGAATACTCTGCGTATAAATATTACAGTGCGAAAAGTTTGGTACTGCTGGCGAAAAACTTCTATCAGCTCAAAGACAGTTATCAGGCAACCTACGTTTTGGAAAATGTGATTACCAGTGCAAAAGACTTTCCGGATGTGGTAAGCGAAGCACAGACGGAACTTGCCAAAATTAAAGCGGAAGAAGCAAAACGTAATTCATCGGTTAAATAATTTAATTATGAAAAAGTACTTATACAGCATCACGATAGCAGCGGCATTAATGACCCATCAGGCAAATGCTCAGGAGGATAAAGAAAAACAAGAATCGGTTGGAACAGAGCGTGTAACAGTAACATCGGAATATCAGGCAAATTTAAATGATGCTTTCAAGATCAACGACAACCCGCTGATCAGTGACGAAGATCTCAATCAGAAAAAAGAAGTAAACTACACGATCTTTTCAGTGCCCGTAGCCTCTACGTTTGCGCCTGCAAAAGGAGAAGCAGCAAAGGTGGATAAAGACTCTTTAGCCAATTTTTACAATAATTACGCTTTGCTTGGTTATGGTAATTACAATACTCTGCGTGGCGAATTGGGTATTGTAGAACAAATAGGTTCCAGCAATTTCTATGCAGGTGGTTTGCTCAAGCATATTTCGTCTGGTGGCGGTATTGAAGGTGTTTATTTAGACGACAATTACAGTAGATCTACCCTGGATTTTACGTTGGGACAGAAAAACAGAAACAATCACTGGAATGCGCAGTTTGG
>DATGMY010000332.1:0-2894 GCA_035307005.1 Flavobacterium sp.
TTTGCGATAACAGAGGCTTTTGCAGCTCCTTCGCTGAGCAAACGATCCACTTCTTCCTGATTGTTGATATAGTAATGATATTTTTCGCGAACATCTTTGAATTTTTCACAGATCAGTTCAAACAAAGCTTGTTTAGCGTGCCCGTAGCCGTAATTTCCGGCTTCGTAATTAGTGCGCATTTGTGCTGTTTGTTTTTCAGAACCCAACAATTGGTAAAGTGCAAAAACATTGCACGTATCCGGATTTTTAGGTTCTTCCAATGGTGTGGCATCCGTCACAATACCCATTATTTGTTTGCGCAGCTTTTTATCGTCTTCAAAAATGTTGATGAAATTATTGCGCGATTTACTCATTTTCTCTCCATCGGTTCCGGGAACAATCATCGCATTTTCGGCAATTTTTGCTTCGGGCAAAACAAATGTGTCTCCCATTTGATGGTTAAAACGCGAAGCCACATCACGAGTAATTTCCAGATGCTGTAACTGATCTTTTCCCACGGGAACAAACTCAGCATCGTACAACAAAATATCAGCAGCCATCAACATCGGGTAAGTAAACAACCCAGCGTTTACATTTTCTAAATAACTTGACTTATCTTTAAACGAATGTGCCAGTGTTAAACGTTGAAACGGAAAAAAACAGCTCAAGTACCAGGTAAGCTCACAAGTCTGTGGCACACTTGATTGTCTGTAGAATGTTACCCTATTGGTATCTAATCCACAGGCAAGCCAGGTTGCAGCCACACTATATGTATTTTCTTTCAATGTTTTTGCGTCTTTAATCTGTGTCGCCGAATGTAAATCTGCGATAAATAAAAACGTCTCATTATCAGGATTGTTTGCCATTTCAATAGCCGGCAAAATCGCTCCCAAAAGATTTCCTAAGTGTGGGGTTCCGGTACTTTGAACTCCAGTTAATACTTTTGCCATTATAATAGATTAATGATTTGATGCAAAATTAAATTTTTATTGCGTTGATTGCCTATAAAATCTTTAAAAAAGGTTTTTGCCGGCTAAACATTCAAACTTTAAATTTTTAAACAAGAAACATTAAGTTAATTTTTTTAATTTGCGAAGGTCAAACAAAACACAAATGATGCTTTTAAAAAAGATTGCCTGGTTTTTATGGAAAGTCTGGTTTTATTTACTGATTTTGGTAGTAATCCTTGTATTTTCTCCTTTGTTAATCATCTCGTTATCATCAGATAAATTCTATCGTTTCTTTTTTCTTTTAGCACGAATGTGGGCACACATTGTTTTCTATGGGACAGGGTTCCGGAAGAAAGTACTTGTAAAACAACGATTCGATCCGAAAAAAAGCTATATGCTTACTGCCAACCACACTTCGATGATGGATATTATGCTGATGCTGATTTTGGTCAAAAATCCTTTTGTGTTTGTAGGAAAAAAAGAATTGGCAAAATTGCCCATATTTGGTTATTTCTATAAAAAAGCCTGTATTTTGGTAGATCGATCCAGCGCGGTAAGCCGGCAAAAAACAATGATTTCCGCTGCAGAAAAATTAGCCAATGGATTAAGTGTCTGTATTTTTCCCGAAGGCGGTGTACCAAATGACGAAACGATAATATTAGATACGTTTAAAGACGGTGCCTTTCGTTTAGCTATTGACTTCAGCATTCCTGTGGTTCCGATGACTTTTGTGGGATTAAAACAAATGTTTCCCTTTCGCTTTTTTGCCGGTCGTCCCGGAGTTGTGATGGTTTATCAGCATCCGTTTGTTCTTACAAAAACATTGACTCAACGCGATAAACCTGAACTGAAAGAGCAAGTACGCGAAGTCATTTTAAAACCTTTGGTGCAGAAAAAATAATACAGCTATAAACTTCTACTGGTTAGAAATCATACACTTCATTCTTTTTCCTGAAATTTGCGTGTTGCGTTATGGTAAAATAATCACAAAACACCTGATGAATCGGTTCGTCTGTGTGCGATGCCCGAATACCCAGTTGAAAATAGATTTCCAATATTTTTTCCGATAACCCTTTCATCAATTCTTCCCCGAACAAATGAATTTCTGTTTGTTTTTCAACGCTGATTTCACAGTTGTTTTGTAACAGCTTTTCTATTTCATCGGCAAACGTATAAATTTGTTCTTCCTGTTTTTCTAATTCTTTTTGAAAAGGAATTATGTTTAAATTCGGTCGAATGTTCACTGCTTCTTCCACAAAGTGATTTGCCAAACCAATGTAGTTAGCCAATAACGTTAAATCAGCAAAAATCCGAAACGGGATTTTATCCAAAACCGTATCCGTAAAAAATTCATTATAAACAAAACTGTATTTTTCATCCACCCAAATATTATTCACTTTGAAAGAATAGGTTCCGGTAGCTTTCATTCCCATCGCCTTCCAATCCGGAATAATGGTTACCTGATCTTGCAGAACGATAAACGAACGAACGATCTCTTCCCCTTTTTCATCCAAAAGCGGCTGACCGTTTTCTGTTAGTACCGCATTTAATGTAAAATGACTCAGATGCGGTGCTCCGGTTGCAAAACGCCAGGTTCCGTTGATCAAAAAACGTCCGTTGTTTTGTTCGGCAGTTCCGCCAATCATTCCGCTGCCTCCAAAACAAGTTTGCGGATTTTTAAAAAGTTCCAATGCAACTTCCGGACGCAGGTTTCGGGCAAAATAATTGGCTCCGGAACACAAGGTAACCATCCAACCAAGGCTTCCGTCGATCTGGGAAAGTTGTTTTAAAACTTTTAACCCTTCCGAAAAACGATAACCTAAACCACCATATTGCTTAGGAACCCATATTTGCAACCACCTTTGTTCATGGATAAAATGAATAATATCAGCAGGAATTTCACTTGCGCCTGACAATTTTTTTCGAAGGAATTCGGTATTAAGCATAACGGTTTTGTTTGATAAT
>DATGMY010000333.1:0-7799 GCA_035307005.1 Flavobacterium sp.
CGTATAAAACAGATTATAACGTCCTTTTGCCTCGTAAAAAACATCGTTCAAACCGTAATTCTGATCGGTTTCAATCCATTGAAATTGTTCGTTTTCAAGCGCAAATTTATCGTAAATAAAAGCACACAAAGCTTTGTATTGCTCTTTATTCAGCTTGATTTCGATACAATCTTCGCCATTAGCAATCATCCTTTCATAATAAGTAACGTGCATTGCGGATTGACTTAGACCTAAGCTAGCATTTAATGCTACCGATACTTTTAAATCTTTCCATTCGGGTGTTTGCAGGTAAAAACCTTTGTCGCCCCAACCAAAAGCAACCCATTGTGCCTGAATATTTTTTCCTTGTGTTAAAGATACATCAAGAAATGGACTCCAATCAAAAATTTCGTTCTGATACGGAACTACAATATCTGTGTGTACGCCGTTTGTAAGAATAAAAACAGACAATTCCTGATTCGGATATTTGGACTGATTTTTATTAACCGGAATATACGAAAGAAGTATGGTTATCAGTACATAAACTACCAATAACCCAATAATTATCAATATATATTTAATGATTTTCAGGAGTATCTTCAAAGCTAATTTTTAGTCTAAAATACAGCTTTTGATTGAAATATCGTTTTTTTAAAACGTTATTTATTTTGGTTTTCCTTATTTTTTAAAGTAATGTAGTCTTTTCTAATCTGATTAAAGTTTTTTGGAGAATGAATTAATTCTGTGATGAAATAGTTTTTTACCTCATCCAAATCATCGTATTCCAGATATTTAGCCCACAATGTTTCGGTTGTCAGTTCTTTTATCTTCTTTAGAATTTTGGCTGTATCGGCAGCAGTTCGCAGTACAACTTCTTTTTCGTTTGCATTGTTTTTATGATTGCAGCAAAAATGACCATCTGTGGTTTGTTCGATAAAAAACAAGGGCATTCCTTCATTGTTTTCATAAAAATGTTCCCATCGGCAAAATCCCCAATACATTGTTTGTTGTTTGTAATCGACCCTTTCCAGCCGCCAGCGACAGTTCCCTACTCTACCCCAATGGTTTGAGTATCTATATACACCTTCTCCGGTAAAAAAATACCGACTGCCGTGTTTGCTTATGTGATGGGGTTTTACAAAATTTTCTGGTTGAACAGTTTTTGTAAAAACAGCAAAAGTATTTTTATAGAAATTGAATCGGTTGTACATTTATATCGTGCCGCGTATTGGCGATGGGCGGGATTTTTAGTTAGCGGTTCGGGCTTATTTCAATTCTTGTCCATTTAATAGTCTTTCAATATTTTCTTTCGTGTCGTTGTTTGGTTCAATTTCTCGTAAATATCTAATTTCGTTGTCAATTTCTGAAGACCAATTTTCTTTTTTCCATTTGTCCAAAACGTTAATTGCCATATTACGATTTCTCGTTACAGGACTTTTTAGTGATGTTAAGATAATTTTTTCTCCTTTTTTTGGATAGTTTTCTAAAAATGTAGTCGCATATTCAAGACTTACGTGTTTATTATAATTGTCTCCAAATCCGTTTGAATCTTTTGCTCCTGCTGCCAACTCGTCAAAAGGCAAATGTTTAAGAGCAAAGTCTATGATTTTGTCTGAATGTTCGGGTTTACTGTAATGTGTAACGTCATACCACGAAGAACTGTCAAGTGGTTTTTCTTCCAACCTTGCCCAAATGATTTCCCACAAGTCAATTCCTAATTTTTCTGCTGCTTGTTTGGCGTTCCAATAAATTACATTGTCATTACTTTTCAAACCTTCATACGCAACAATTTTCCAATCTCTGCTATTCAGAATTTCAACGATTTCAATTAGGCAATTTGAAATAATGTCTTGATTCCAACCATTTTTCTTTTGCTCTCCGATGTCGTTTTGTAACTCCGTGAGAAAGTCTTTGATTTTTTGTAAAACGTTAAAGTCTGAAATATCGGTTGCGTGCTTTTTTGCGTGTCTTATGAAATCTTGAATTACTTGCGAAGCAAAAGGATAAGTAGTAATGTCTTCGGCTGGACTATGTTCTACGATGAGTGCTTCAATAATGTCAGAAGCCGATTTGAAAAGTTTGTGTTCAATTTGTTCACTTTCTAATTTCTTATGTAATTCTCCATTGGTCGCACAAGTGTAAGCCAAGTATTCGTACATAATACTGTTTTTGTAACCGTCAAGTATCAACCAATCTTTGATTGGCTCTCTTAATTCAGGTCTTGCCAACCTGTCAACCAATTGGATTTTTCCCCAACCGTCAACTTTCTGTGCTAATTCCCAAAGGTCATTTTCTACATTGTCAGATAAGTTTGCAATCGCAATAGTTGAATAAACAGTAAACTCATCGTGTAGTCCTAAAATTTTTATGTCGTTGAGAACGGATTTATTCTGACACAATCCCAAAATCGCAATACCGAATTTTACAGCATTTCTTTTGTCTGTTCTTGTCGCCAAATCTTTTGCGAAATTGAAAAGATAAGGCTGAATAGGCAATGCCTCATTTACGACTGCTTGTAAAAACTCGTCAATAATTCCAATGACACCTTCATTTTCTGTGATTAGTCGGTAAAATTCTTGTTCTCTTATTTTGTCGTCTTTTGTTGCAATCTTTTTCAAGTGTTTTGAAAGTTCTACAACTCTCTTTTTGGAATCATCTGAATCGTCCGCACCAAACATAGCGTCCATAAGTCCTGCTACAAACCTTACTTTTTCATCGTCTTTTTTTTCGTCTGGCAAGTCGTGTACCGTTTCGGATAAATTTCCTTTGTTGTCCAAGTTTGAAAGCAGAAATTTGAGAATAGAATTATCCGTTCTCCATTCTCTAACCTCTATCGGTTCTTTCTTGTCAAATATGTCTTGTAACCATTTTTTTATCATAGTATCTGTTTTTTTAGCCTGACCGCTATCATAAATAAGGTGGATATTGTGTGGATAAAATCAAACTGGAAAACACTACCAGATAGTACAAAATGATATTAACAATCAGAAAAAGGACTTCTTTCCATACAATTTTCTTTTTATTGAGGGTTTTAATAACCTGAACAACAAGCAAGACAACTGAAATAAAAACTACTACAACTGAAAGTGCAAAAACAAATTTTACAATGAACTTATATCCGTTAAAATTTGAATTATAGATCAAAAATGCTGCATTCTGCATTGTAAACAGGATGATAAATAAATATAAAAACAACTGATATTTGTATATTTTCAGAACATTCATCAAATCTTAGCTTTATATATTAAAGTATCTCTTACTATGGTAATAGAATCAAAATAATGTTTGTGTTCAAATTCTTTTATAAAATCATCTGCATACTGTTTAAGTACATTTTGATCAATCTGTTGTTTGGATTGATGGTATTTATAATCGGTCAATCTAAAATTTTTCAGATTCCGAACTCTATCATTTCGTACATCAATAAAATACCATAAAGTATCTGCGTATTCTTCTCCTATACCACTAATCTCTAAATCATATTTTGTATTCAGCTTTGAAACCAATTCTTTCGTTTTTTCACTTGCTTCATAACTTAGCGGTTTTCTTAATCCCCATGTAAAAGGATGAAGATAAACAAGCATCGGTAAAAGAATAGCAATGATGAATATTACTGTAAGAATTTTTTTCAAAATCAAAAGAATTAAAATTTAAACCTCAAATCCAGTCCGTAAGTAGCATTGTATTCTGAGCGGTTTCCGTAATCGGCATATTTTACAAAATCGGGAGCATAAGAAAACCCTCCGTACAATCCTTTTCCAAAGTGATAGGAAACCCTGCCTGAAGCACCGGCACTAATGTAATAATCTTTGATTTGTGCGTGGGTCGATGACATAAAAATTCCGTTGTTGTAATTATAATAAATCGCTTCGTAGTTCAACATATTATAACTCGCCCGGATTCCGTAGCCCACTTCCCATCTTTTACCTATCAAATGGTTGTTGTGGACAGAAATACTTGTCTGTACAAAACTGTCTTTATGATCGTCTAAAGAAGATAAAATCAAATCAAACCAGTTGGTTCTCACAGTCAGTTCTGCCGACCAGAACATTTTGTCGGTATAAAACTTTTCAAAACCATAGCCCACTGTAAATAATCCCGCAAAACTTTCCCTTTGATCAATTGTTCCAATATCAAAAGCGGAAAAAGAAGGTAAATGAATCACATGGAAACGATCGCCTTTGGATTTATTTTGATGTTTTTCGTAAACATACTTTTCTTTTTCATCTACAAACAAACGATTGTTTTCAATTTCTTCTCTATGTTCAAAAAAATAATTTTTCTGATAATCAATCAAATCGCCCCGCTTTTCAAATTTTTGATGTGTCAAAAGAATATTCAACGGATACCGGTATTTTTTAGGAGTTCTGCCTTCTACCAAAAATGCCACTCCCGCAGCCGGGCCTAAAAAGATATTTCCGGGCAAATATTTAAAATCTAATTTCCGGCGAATGGTGTTTTCTGAGGTTTCATTGGTAAGGTAATTTACCGAGAGGCTTTTAGAGCTTCGTTCGACCCGTAATCTGACAGGAAGTTCGTAAACACTGTCGTTAAAAACCATTTTGCTGTTTGGTTCATCGCCATAAAAATTGACTTTTTGATGATTTCTGTTCAGTATTGTTGCACACGATGTTAACAAAAATGGCAACGCAATAGTTAGTATGATTATTTTTTTCATAAAGTATGTATGATTCTCCTGCGAAAGTATAAAATAAAATCATACTACAACAAAAAAAAACCGATTCAGAGAACCGGTTTTTATCATTTTATTTAAACATTAAAGCGGAAGTGCATGACATCGCCGTCTTTAACTATATATTCTTTTCCTTCCACCCGTAATTTACCAGCTTCTTTTACTTTAGCTTCTGATCCATAAGAAACAAAGTCCTCATACGCAATTACTTCTGCACGGATAAAGCCTTTTTCAAAATCAGTGTGAATAACTCCGGCGGCTTGGGGAGCGGTATCCCCAACATTAATCGTCCAGGCACGTACTTCTTTTACGCCGGCTGTAAAATATGTTTGCAGGTTTAGTAATTTATAAGCTGCACGAATCAAAACTGCCGAACCCGGTTCTGTCAACCCCATATCTTCCAAGAAAACCTGGCGTTCTTCGTAGCTTTCCAATTCAGTAATATCTGCTTCAGCTCCAACGGATAAAACAATTACTTCGGCGTTTTCATCCTTCACCAATTCTTTTACTTTTTCAACATATTCATTTCCGCTAACAGCCGCTTCTTCGTTTACGTTACATACATAAAGAACCGGTTTTGATGTTATTAACTGAAAACTTTCTAATAGATGCTCTTCGTCCTGATTTTGAGCAACTACTGTACGAGCCGATTGTGCCTGCAGCAAAGCTTCACGAATCCGTTCTAATAAAGCTGTTTCTGCCTGTGCTTCTTTATTTCCGGTTTTAGCAGCCTTTTTGGTTTTTTCTAAACGTTTTTCAACCGTTTCCAAATCTTTTAACTGCAATTCTATGTCAATGGTTTCTTTATCACGAATAGGATCCACACTTCCGTCAACATGCACAATGTTATCATTGTCAAAACAACGCAAAACGTGAATAATCGCATTACACTCACGAATGTTTCCCAAAAACTGGTTTCCCAAACCTTCTCCTTTACTGGCACCTTTAACCAAACCTGCAATGTCAACAATATCAACAGTAGCCATTTGTACGCGCTCTGGTTTAACCAATTCCTCTAATTTACTAATTCTAGGATCCGGTACGTTTACAACCCCAATATTTGGTTCTATTGTACAGAAAGGAAAGTTGGCGCTTTGTGCTTTTGCGTTAGACAAACAGTTGAACAAAGTTGATTTTCCTACGTTTGGTAATCCTACAATACCTGCTTTCATATAGTTGTGCTATTTATATCGATTTTTAAAACGATGCAAATATATCGTTTTAAATTGAAATTTTTAAATATATTAGCATTCTGTATCTATTAGAAAATTTATGCGTTATCAATACAATTTATCAGAACAAGATTTTTTAATTCACACGTTATATTCTGTTTCAAAAAATCCTATATTTAAGAAGAAGTCATCTTGACTTTTTAAGTTTATAAAATTTCTTTAGACCAATTACGATAAAAGCGAGGAAATTAAATCCTTTCCAACTTGTTACCGTTGTATCAAACCTATTCAACAATGTTCGAACTGACGAGGGGTTAATACATTCTCTTTGGTACAAGCCTTTCCGATCATCATTTAATTTTTTATAATTTTTTGGGTATTAGTACCAGATTGAGTTTGCACCTTTAAAAAATAAATTCCTTGTTGTAATGATGATATATCAATTTGACTATCTGCAGAAAACTGTGTTTTTACAACTCTGCCATTTAAATCGTAAATAATTAATGAAGTAATAACATTTTCACATTCAATATTAATTTTTGAATTGCTTGGATTGGGATAGATATTAACCGGTATAGTATTAAATTCTTCATTAGAAACTAGACTACACGAAATATAAATAGGGGTATTTTTTTGAATTATTGTGCCGTCACCAATTTGTCCGTATTCATTATATCCCCACGCATATAATTTACCCTCAGTTTCTATTGCCATAGCTTGATATAATCTTGCTTCTATATATTTCCAATATTTATTTTTACCTATCTGGGTTGGTATTAATTTATCAGTTGTTGTTCCATCTCCTAATGATCCATAAAAATTCCATCCCCAGGTCCACAATGTTCCATCTTTTTTTAAACCTACACTAAAAAAATTTCCAGCACTTATATCAACCCAATTATTATCAGTCCCAACTTGTATAGGCAAAACTGTATTAATTACTGTTGTGCT
Organism: Flavobacterium sp.; assembly: GCA_035307005.1. Taxonomy (GTDB): domain Bacteria; phylum Bacteroidota; class Bacteroidia; order Flavobacteriales; family Flavobacteriaceae; genus Flavobacterium. Next base: position 6,796 of record DATGMY010000333.1, read on the forward strand.
ACCATTTCCTAATGCTCCATAATAATTATTTCCCCAAGACCATAAAGTTCCATCATTTTTAATTGCTAAATTATGAACATAGCCTGCTGATACTTTAAACCAATCAGATGATGTACCTACTTGAGTTGGTATATTTGTAGTAGGACTTCCACTTCCTAAAAGATTTCCCAAACCCCAAGACCACATTGTTCCATTATTTTTAATTGCAATGCTATGATGTTCTGCTGCACTTATATTTTTCCAGTCATTTGATATACCAATTTGTGTTGGGATATATTTGTCTGTATAGCTTCCATCACCTAGCTGTCCAACATCGTTTCTTCCCCAAGCCCAAAGTGTCCCATCTGTTTTAATTGCTAAATTATGTTGAAAACCACTACTACAGATTTTCCAGCTATTAGAATTTCCAACTTGAACAGGTATATTTTTATTTATAGTAGTACCATCTCCTAACTGCCCTCTTAAGTTCCAACCAAAAGACCATAATGATCCGTTTTTAATTGCTAATGTATGATGATAACCTCTACTCAAAAAAGCCCAATCAGTTGAATTCCCGATTTGCTTAGGAGTTAATTCATTAACAAAAGTACCGTTTCCTAACTGTCCAGTATCATTCAATCCCCATCCCCATAAGGTTCCATCCTTTTTTATTGCCATAGTTGAAGCTCCATCAGTTTTTACCATTTCCCAACATTGAGCATAAGAAAATTGCACTATAAAAAACAGCAAGAAAGTAATTTTTCGCATAACAAAAAGTTTTAATTATAGTAAATATATACTTTATTAATAAAAAAATCTTGAATTTTTATAAAGTGTTATTGTTTTTACTTTTTGAATGTTGAAGCAACCAATCATATAATTCCATGTGGCGGTATAAATCTTCTACACTGCCGTGGTTTCCGCCTTTTACAACCTGTAATTCAATTGGTGCCTGCTTATTGCATTTTTTTACAGCATTTACAATTTTTTGAGATTCAGACAGCGGAACAATATGGTCTTTGTCT
>DATGMY010000334.1:0-3217 GCA_035307005.1 Flavobacterium sp.
CAAAAAACGTGAATACATTTCAAGAGTTGAAAACAACGGAAGTAATTTAACGCTGAAAACTTTATATGATATTGTTGAAAAAGGTTTGGGCGGAAAAGTAAAAATATCAATCGAAATATAAATGCACAGCCACTAAAACAGCTTGGCGAAATACGGGGTTAAGTGCAAAGTTGAAAGTTCCGTTTTCGTATGCCGCCAATGCTTTTTGCACTGGCTTTTTTCGTAATTTAGCAACTATACAATTGATTTTGGATCAGTTCGTTAGCGGACACCCTCGAAAAAAATAACGTCCGAAAAGTAAGTACTTTTTAAAACAGAGTATTATAAAAATGTGGAATAAAAGTTAGTCGTCACCAATGGATTACATAACCTTTTACAAACCCCAACTTTCATCGAAAACCCCCGAATAATCTGATGACACAAATGCGTAAATGAAATTCCTAAAACTTTTAAAAAACAACAAGTTTTAGGAATTTTGTATATCTTTGTGATATGAAGACAATTATACGCAAAAGTTATTTAAACATACTTTCTGTATTGAAAGACAAAAACTTAATCAAGGTTGCTACAGGTGTTAGGCGTTGTGGAAAATCGACTTTGATGACTCAATTTCAAGACTTATTACGGGTAGAGAACCCAAAAGTTCCAATTTTGGCAATCAATATGGATATGCCCGAATTTCGGTTTTTAGCAGAAAAAAATTGGAAAGAAATCTACGATTATATTATTCAGTACCTCAGAAAGGACGAAACTAATTATGTTTTTATTGACGAAGTACAGAATGTTCCTGCGTTTGAAAAACTTTTGGAGGGATTGTACGTTCACCCAGATATAGACCTGTATGTTACGGGTTCGAACGCATTTTTATTGTCAAGCGAATTGGCTACTTTATTAACAGGAAGAGCTTATGAAATCAATGTTTTACCTTTTTCATTTGCTGATTATTTAGAGTTTACAGGAAAAACAGAAAACCCTGACCGTGCGTTTGCAGAATATATTCAAACAGGTGGCTTTCCTGAAGCAGTTCGGCTTTCGGAAAGCGGAAATCACTTTGCAAACGAATATCTACAAACGGTTTTCAGAAATATTTATCAAAACGATATATCAAAACGATACACGATTTATGGAGAAGAAGCCTATCAAGAAGTTGTTGATTTTTTAATAGACTCTGTCGGGTCAAGTGTTTCGGCAGGAAATATTGCAAAAGTTTTAACAGCAAATAAGAAAAAAATAGATAATAAAACGGTTTCAAAATACATAAACACATTGGTAGAAGCGTACTTATTTTACAAAGTAAACCGCTACGACATAAAAGGAAAACAACATTTAACCACGCAAGAAAAATACTATTTGGTTGATTTGGGTTTTCGCAACGCTTTACTCGGTAAAGAATTTAATGCTGATGCAGGACACTTACTTGAAAATGTAATTTATCTTGAATTAAAACGCAGAAATAATCAAGTTTGGATAGGAAAAGCGAACAATTTAGAAGTTGATTTTGTAGTTAGAAACAATGAGGGTTATACTCAATATATTCAAGTTTCGCAAACGGTTCAAAACCCAACTACGCTGTCCCGTGAATTAGCCCCCTTTAACAATATTTCCGACCATAATGAGAAAATTCTAATCACAATGGATTACCAAACAGGAACGCATAATGGAGTGAAACAAGTAAACGCAATAGATTGGTTACTAAATACTGTAAAATAGGGCGATCCGCTAACACGAGTAATTGCTGCACAACCTTTCTTTAGGGACACGATTTTGACTAATACACGGGAAAAAATAATTACAAAAAAATACGACTTTAAATTTGAAATTACGTATGTTTTTTTTATATTTGTACGTATAGGCAAAAATTGAATTATGGACTCCAAACTCACATTAAAACTAAATGAAAACGTCATTGAGCGTGCCAAAAAATACGCTTCAAATAAAAAGTTAAGCTTATCAAAATTAATTGAAAATTATCTTGATTCATTAACTCGTGAACAAAACGATGAATTTGAAATTTCTCCTTTCGTAAAAAGTATTTCAAGTGGGAAAAGTATTCCAAATGATGCTGATTACAAAGAATTGAGAGAAGATTATATTGATTTCCTTGACAAAAAATATCAGTAAGATGCAAAAGGTATTTTTGGACACCAATATTGTAATTGATTTTCTTGGAGAAAGAGAAAGTTTTTACAATACCTCTGCAAAAATTATGACTTTGGCAGATAAAAAGAAAATTAAAATTTTAACGTCACCAACTTCAATTTCAAATACCTATTATCTTCTCTCCAAATATGAAAATGCAAAGACTGCACTTGAAAAAATCCAAAAATTCAAAGTTTTATGCTCCATCTCCATAATGAATGACGAAGTGATTGACAAGGCAATTACTTCTGATTTTAAATATTTTGAAGATGCAATGCAGTATTTTAGTGCACTTGCTTCAGATTGTGATTTGATCATAACACGAAATGAAAAGGATTTTAAAAATGCTCTTATTCCTGTTATGAATGCAGAAAGTTATTTGCAAACGCTAAAATAACTTCAGCAACATCGAATATGATTTTTTGCATTGGCTTTTTTCGTAATTTAGCAATTATCAATTGATTTTGGTTTCGTTTGGAGTAAAAAGAACCCTCTAAACGTTGTTAATACAATAAAAACAATGGATAATTAAGTATGAGAAAGGATAAATCTGTAATTTCAAGACATATAAAAAATATTTTTAAAGAAGAAGTTGTTGCAAAAAATGCAACAACCACACAGCAGTAGTTTAATTAGAAAAAAAATCGGTAATTTGAATAGAAAAACCGTATTTTGTATTAATCGCTTTAGATTAGAAGTTATATTTAAAGACGCAGAGAACGCCAAGTTAATATCATAATAAAACAATAAACAACGACGAACATTACGAAGATTCATTAAACGAAAATATAAACGGACAGGAAGCACAAGAAAACGGATCCGAAACCATTACCAAAGTTACGGGTATGTACAAAGAATGGTTTCTGGATTATGCTTCTTACGTGATTTTAGAACGTGCTGTTCCAGCGATTGAAGACGGATTTAAACCTGTACAACGACGGATAATGCACTCGATGAAAGAGTTGGACGACGGACGTTACAACAAAGTAGCCAACATCGTTGGGCATACGATGCAGTACCACCCCCACGGAGATCAAAGTATCGGCGATGCGATGGTGCAGCTTGGTCAGAAAGAATT